>JBAXQP010000001.1 GCA_037131655.1 bacterium
GCCATAGTTTGAGTTCCGCTGTGGCTTCAGGGGTAATACTTTCATCTAAGAAGACCGCCACAGAGAGCTGATCAACTTTGCCGAGAGCAGATTTTGTTTCGCGGATGATGTGCCCCGTAGCACGGCTGCTTGTCTTTGCAGTTCGCACATATCCGCCGCCTTCAGTAGTTGAACTAGTTGTGGTTATTCCGCCAACTGAGGCAGGGGGGATTGCGCCAATCACACCCGCCGGTGTTGCGCCACCCTTTTGCATCGTTTCTTGCTCTTCTGCTTCGGAGGTTTTCGGACCAGCGATCCCTTCTTCTCGATGCTCGCTCATCTGATCGAAGTTTAATTCAGCTCGTACCCAAACAGTGGACTTGCCTGCACCAAAAACGGTATCGAGGTGCTGGCGGATTTGGGATTGTAATTCTGCAGCATAGTTCACTTCAGCATCATGCTTGGTGCTGGCTATTCCCATTCCGCCTTCTTTGGCCTGACTGCCATCCCAAAGCGGTCTACCATCGCCGTCAACGACTGCAACGGTGGATTCACTTATTCCAGGAACACTTCGGCAGACGATGAAGACAAGTCCTTGAACTTGCTCACCTGTAAGCTGCTGGCCGGTTTTTGTGTGTACAACGACCATTGCGCTTGCTTGTTTTTCATTATCAGCAAAAGGCGAGTCAGATCCCTGATTAATAATCACACGAGCAGAATCAACCGGCCCCAAATGTTGGATCGTTTTCTGCAATTCCTCTTCGAGCATTACACGGATTTCTTGTTTCTGCATGTCCTGTGTCTGCCCGAAGGGCATCTTCTCCATGCGGTAATAGCCCAAAGCGGATTGAGAAGGGAGGTTATCTTTAGCTAGGGTGATGCGCATATCATCCCGGTTCTTGCTCGGCACTTCAATCGTAGTGCTATCGTTACTTAGGCGATAGGGCACCTTTTGGGTCTTTAAGCGATCGACAATGGCTCCTGCGTCTGAAGGGGCTAGACCGCTATAAAGCACTGCCCAGTCAGGCGTGCTTGCCCAAAAGCCGACCGATACCAATAGAACTAAAAGGCCAACGCCTCCGACTAGCGCTATCATGCGGCTAGTCGGGTTCATTGTCTGCCACCAAGCTTGTATCCTGGCGGTGAGTCCGTTCATAAATTAAGCTCCCGTCTCTAACGTTTCAAAAATAAGTTGAGATTAAATCTCACTAAACCTGCATGCGGCTAATTTCTTGGTAAGCCTCAATAATCTTATTGCGGACCTGCACGGTGAGTTGTAAAGCGGTGTTTGCGCGTTCCATCGCAAGCATCACCTGGTGAAGCTCAACCGGTTTGCCTTTGGCAAAATCGGTAACCATCGCAGCGCTCTTTTGCTGTGCTCCATTAATCTGTTCAAGCACATTGCTGAGCATCTGGCCGAAATCTTGATTTCCTTCAACCTTATTAGTCTCAGCCCCGAGTCTGGTTATCGATTCAATCCCCCCCGGGCTTGACGGTGAGGTTAATCGCTGAATCGATGATCCAGCAGTCGGGCCTGTCAGTCCTGTAATCGATTCAATTCTCATAGCATTCCTCCGAGTCTAGTTTCCTAGACTTTCCCAATCTCCAACGCTTTTAGTACCATAGTCTTGGCGGCGTTGAAGGCAGTGACATTGGCTTCATAGGCTCGGCTTGCCGCAATTAAGTCGACCATTTCCGTTACCGGATTGACGTTTGGCATACTAACGATGCCGGTCTTTTTGTCGGCAAGCGGACTGCTGGGGTTGTATTCTTCACGAAACGCCGAGCTGTCTTGAACCACCCCGCCTACTCGAACTCCCCCCTGACCAGTCTGTTGAAATACAACAGACTGGCGACGATAAGGCGTCCCAGCAGGAGTGATAACAGTGTTGATATTCGCCAGGTTAGTGGCGATGGTGTCCATTCGAAAGCGCTCAGCCGAAAGGCCGGACGCGCTAATTCCTAACGATGAGACTAAACCCATGTTGCTACCTCCTTATGGCCAGAACTACCTATCGGCTTTGCCCCGTGATGACAGTCAGCAATTTCTTGAACTCTCTACTGGAGAATTCGCCAAGTGCGGAATATCGCAATTCGGTATCAGCCAAGTTGGCCATCTGCGTTTCGACATCGACATCGTTACCATCTGCACGAGCCGGACCGCCCGATGGGAACATCATCCCCAGGCGTCCTGTATGGGGCAATTCAGGCAAGTCGCCTGACTTAACCGCCTCGCCCATGGCTGTGTCGAGGGTGTCGACGAATGAAACATCAGAAGCCTTAAAGCCTGGCGTATTGGCATTTGCCAGATTGTTGGCAACGACGCGTTGACGTTTGGATGCTCCGTCTAACGCCTGTTCCAGCCGTATAGACGGCATAAAAAGCCGCTGTAGCATAAGCTATTCCTCGTACTTTCAAAGTCACCATCCATGATAATGGGGCCTGTGAGGCCACCTAAAAAAGCTCGCCATCCTGGCAGGCTTGAACGTAAACCTAATGTAATTTCTCAAAGCTGGTTTGCTAACCTACGTGTAGATTATTGGAAGTCTTGGCAGGCAAATTTAGGGGTAAAAGCGGAATGCGTTGATTATTCTTCAATAACTTTTGAATTCGATTACCTCAACAGTAAAGTCTGGGGTAGGGATTCCTAAGCGGCCATTACATGCCAAACGCTCGATTGAAAGGTCTATGGCCGTTTTTGACTCGTCGCAGGCAAGCCATCTTCTTGCGAGCCGTTGGGCGACGACTGGGGTAGTACCGGAGCCGCAGAAGAAATCGGCGATGGTGTCTCCCTCATCGGAGGAGGCTAGAAGAATCATCTCTAATAGAGCTTCCGGTTTTTGGGTAGGGTAGCCTACACGTTCTTTTGCCATCGGATTCATTTGCTGGAGGATAAGCACATCGTTGGGGTTCTTTTCGGTATCAAGTTGAGAAATGCGGGCACCAAGAGGATTACGCGCTCGATGAAGTGATTTGGGGGTCCTTGGAGTCTTGATGCGTTCACCATAGAATTTCCAGTCTTTAGGGGAACGGGAATACCACAGAATAGTATCGTGCTTGCGGCTGAATCTTACTTTTGAGGCCCCACCGGTTTGATAGTGCCAAATTAGCTCATTTTGGAAGCAATTAGCCCCAAAAATCTTATCCATCTCCACCTTAATATAATGCACCGCATGCCAGTCCAGATGGACATAAATCGAGCCATTTGGCTTAAGCAATCGTTTCATCTCAGCCAATCGAATGCTAAGCCAAAGCACATAGTCCAGCATCCCGCCATCCCATATATCACTAAACGATCGTCCTACCTTGGCTTCAGAAAGAATATTGAAATCGCGCCCGGTGAAAAAAGGCGGATCAATATAGATCAGATCAATGCATTCGCTGGGAAGTTGGTGCATTAATGCGAGATTATCCCCACAAAAAAGCCGATTAGCGCCGGCAGGGAAAAGGGGTTCCATTGCCGGGTACTGTTCGTTATAACCAAATTCATATCGTATAATTCGATCAGTCATACTCATATTAAGACAATCCGATATCAATAAGTTTACTCCTGTAGCCTAGGCGCAGGGAATAGCTGTGTGAGGTAATCTTGTAGTACGGCAGCAAAGAGGCTATAGTTAAAGTTGGACTTATCAATCAGCATCGTCAATTGGAATACGCGGGATGACCTGAGGCAGGCATTGACCGCTATTTATAACAGTGGCACGAAGGCGAGCTTTGAAGTAATCGTCGTGGATAACGCTTCGACAGATAGCAGCGTAGCGATGCTTGAAAGCGAGTTCCCTCAAGTCCGCGTGATTTCCAACGATGCCAATCGTGGTTTTGGCGCCGCCCATAATCAAGCTTTTAATCAGGGAACGGGCCGATATCGCATGCCGCTTAACCCCGATGCGTTGGTTCAACCGGGAGGATTTGATAAACTCATAGCTTGTGCTGAAAGCGATCCTAAGATAGGGGTTATTGGCCCCAAACTGCTCTATCCTGATGGCTCTCTGCAATACTCTTGCCGTCGATTCCCAAGCATTGGCGCCGCACTCTTTCGGAATGCGCTTTTTGACAAGTTGTTCCCAAAAAATCGGTTTGCAAATGATTATCTGATGCGTGATTGGGACCACAACTCGCATCGCGAGGTTGGCTGGGTAAGTGGAGCGGCGATGCTGATTAGAGGGGAACTGCTCGATAAAGTCGGCGCGTTCGACGAGCAATTTTTCATGTATTGCGAAGATACCGACCTTTGCTTCCGCGCAAGGCAATCCGGCTACAGCGTGTATTATTGCCCTGAAGCTGTTGCGATTCACACAGTTGGCCGAAGCAGTGACGCCGTGCCTAACCGCATGACGCTTCAGCACCATAAAAGCATGTACCTTTACTTCAAAAAGCACACCGCCGAGCAAACCGCCTGGTATATTCGGCCACTCGTGCCCCTTGGGTTATGGATGCGAGCGTTTGCGACCATTGGACGCAATGTTTTGTATATGATTTGGCGGAGAATAAAGCGGGAGAAAGCTCGATGAAGGCGCGTTTTAATTGGGTTTTGGTTTGCTTAGGAATTGCGATAGCCTCACTTATTGGGGGGCATTACTATCTTGGCATCCAACCTGTTGCTCCCGGCTTTGGGGTTTTGCAAGGCTTCTGGGAAGGTGACCTCCAACTGGCCGCCGAATGGTTGGTAACAGTTTTATTGGTAATAGCTTTCTGTTGGGTGATGGTTTCAAACGATGTTATTCGCCGACCAGCAGCGCCGATAGCCTTGCTTTCAGTGCTCTTCTGGTTTTGGATTGTAAGTAGCGCCACTGTTGCGAAGCAGCCCTATGCGGCATCTCTTGAAGCTGCAAGATGGGGAATTGCGCTTCTTACTTTATTCGTTGTAGTCGCTTTGGCTGGTCGAGGTGAATTTGCCCGCGCCCTTATGGTTACAATTGCTATTGTCGGCACTCTCTGTGCGTTAAAGGGCGTTTGGGATTTTGCCCTTTCGGCTTATGGCGATCCGGGCTATCGGGCATTCGGCCCTTTCTTCAACCCTGATTACTTCGCAGGCTTTCTGGTAATGAGCCTTATGGTAACACTTGGGCTTCTTGCCGGAGCATTGGGTGTTGGCCGAACACTCTTTGGAACGATGGCGACCGCACAACTTTTCGCGTTGCTTTTAACCGGCTCTCGATTCGGTCTTGCTTCCTTTATATTGGCCTTCATTATGTTCCTTTTCACCCTCCGTTGGTTCGGCCTCTCAATTAAGCCAATCTTAGCGCGCTCGGCAGCAATTATCGCTATTGTAATATTGCTGGTAGTGCTGTTTACTGCCCAATTTCACGCTTTTCCTGGTTCAAGGCTAGCGAAAGGAGCAACCACCGAAAGTCATTCCGGAAAATTTAGACTTATGACTTGGAAAGGGACGGCGCGTATGATTGCCGCTCAACCGATCCTCGGTCACGGCATCGGCTCATTTCAGTATGCCTACCCAAAATATGCCTTCACTGGCTACACCATGCTAGCCCATAGCAGCTATATGCAATTGAGCGCGGAAACCGGCATTATGGGACTTTTGCTCTTTCTGGGATTGATAATAGCCTGGTACGTGTTTGTATTGCAGCGTGAGAAGACCCCTCTGAACACAGCTTCTGTCACGAGCATAGCGATGCTTATTGACGACCCGCGAATCTACAGGGCAGCTGTTATTGCTGCTATCACAGGCGCATGTGCGCGTAATCTTGTAGATTCAGACCTCTCAATATTTGCCAACCTTATCACTTTTTGGGCATTAATCGGACTTGGTTTGAGCCTATCGGTCGATGCGATTGCAGCCAGCTTTTTGCCAAGGGGCGTGCGTTGGTTGGCAGCTTCTATCTTGGGGTTATCAGTCATTACTTTCTACTCAACCGTTGGAATTGCCTCAATTTACGCAGGGCAAGCTGATTGGGCTTATCAACAAGCTTTTAAAGGTGAAAATGCTCAAGCGCTGCTTGAAGATGCGCGCAGCAATATAGAGCGGGCGATTGTTTTAGATAGCCACAACTCGGAATATGAAATGGAATTGGGAGATGTGCTTCTTATGCAATCTTCGAATATCCAAGAAGCGCAGCGAGTATCAGTCCCTCATTACCAGCAGGCAATCAGGCTTCAACCAAGCCCAAAGACCTATACGCGCTATGCCTCGCTTCTGGAATATCTCGCAAACAATACCACTTCTCCTGATGTCCGAACTCAAAATTTAGAAATCGCTATTGAATCTCTCAAGAAATCGCTTGAATTCAGTCCAAATGATGTGGGGAACAAACTTCGACTTGCCCATATCTACGAGCGGTCGGGTTCTCCAGTTTTGGCCTATGTTGCGTATCAAGAGATGGTTAAACTAGAAGCCAGTCCCGCCAATCAAATACAAGCCACTCCTGAGTTTGTTGAAGAGCGTTTTGGGGAAGCCTATCTCAAGCTGGCTCAAAAAGCGATTAGTCAAAACGACTACAAGACAGCAATCCCGTTGTTGGAATCGGCAGTCCGCATCTATGAAAAGTACTGCATCATCACTCGCCCTTTGCTGAAACGCTTTTTCGAAGCTGGGCGCCCAAGTATCGCCGGCTACACGTTAAGCCGTGATAGTGAGGCGATGGAAAACTATCAAAAATCTCTTGAAGCATTGAAGTCAGCCTACATCACCCAAAATCAACCGGAAAAAGCGCGACAAACAGATGAACTTTTGGAGAAGAATAAAGCAGATCATGCTCTCCTAAAAGCCCCCTCAACCCAGTAAGATATCCTTCAACCGCACTAATCTACTCTCAGAAGAAGCCCTAATATAAAAAAAACGGGTCAGTAATTTACCGACCCGTTGAAGAAGGAGACTTCTAACTATTTTATGAGTGCTATAAAATTCGCATGATCCTGATAGTATCTCAAAACCGATAACCACCAATCTCCTGCTTGTTCTATATATATAATATGACGACTCAACCAGAAAAAGTTCCATGAATTTGCATTATTCATAGAATTATCCTATTTATTCCAATCTTCATCTGCCAAATCAGTGGACAACGGAACAGGAGCTTGACGGGTAGTGAGCCTGCAGGTATAATTCTACTCGCGCTGCCGGGTCGTTCAATGGTAGGACAACGGTTTTTGGAGCCGTCTATCGTGGTTCGAATCCACGCCTGGCAGTCCTCATCACCTTCTAAAACGGCACTTATTAATCCCTAATTCGGGCGTAGGCAAGGAGAATTCAATGGAAAATACGCAAAAAACTATCTTCCTTGACCGAGACGGGGTCATTAATGAAGACCGCATCGAATATGTGACTAACCTAAGCGAACTAACGATTTTCCCCTTTGTCCCCGAAGCGATTGCTCGTCTCAATCGTGCCGGTTATCGAGTGATTGTCATTTCCAACCAGCAAGGCATCGCCAAAAAAGTTGTAACGGAAGATGATTTGAAAGCGATTTCCGAGAATATACAGAAGACAGTCCAAAAATCAGGCGGAGAAATTGCACATTTCTATTACTGCAAACACCTGAAAGAGGATATGTGCAACTGCCGGAAGCCAAAAGCTGGACTTATCCTTCAGGCTGCCCTTGATTTTGGGATAAAATTAGAGGGTTGCTACCTCATCGGCGATACCGAAAAAGACCTCATTGCCGCCCGATCTGCAGGCTGTACCCCCATTCTTGTACTCAGCGGGCACACTCAGCCCGATATGATCCCCAAGTTATCCACACAACCGGCCTATGTCGCTGCTAATTTGGCGGAAGCTGTTGATTGGGTTCTTCAATAAAAGTAGATTTGTATATTTATTACTGCTTAAACTTCAATAAGACTTGCGGCTAGTTATCTGGTATGCTAAAATATAAATGTTTTCATTTTAATTGGATGAAGTGACATGTTACATACTCGTCAAGCGTTTGATAACGAATTACAGGCTTTGCAACAAGAGCTTCTCGAAATGGCTAGCTTTGTTGAGCAGATGATCAATGATGCTGTCGAATCTCTTGCACGCCAAGATCCCGCTCTTGCGCTTCAAGTGATTATCCGAGATGATATCGTTGACGAATTGGATATTGATATCGAGCAGCGATGTTTGCGTTTGCTTGCTCTTCAACAGCCCATGGCGATCGATTTGCGAATTATTGGAACCGCCATGAAGATGATTACGGATATTGAACGAGTGGGCGACCACTCAGTTGATATCGCAAAAGCTGCCCGAAAAATTATGAAAGAATCCCAACCTGAGATGTTGGTCGATATACCTCGCTTGAGTGTGATGGCTCGAGCAATGCTGCGTGAAAGTTTACAGTCTTTCGCCAAACGTGATTTAGACCTGGTTAAAAAGGTCTGTGATGAGGATGACGATGTCGACCGCTTGTATCGCGAGCTTCGCGAGCAGTTGCATGATATTATGCGAAAAAATCCCGATTTAGTTGTTCAAGCATCTTGGCAGCTTATGATTGTTCATTATCTTGAGCGCGTAGCTGACCACGCAACCAATATCGCTGAACGGGTCGCATTTATGGAGACCGGCAGACTCGAACAATTAGCTCGTACCCATCGAACCGACCAATCAACTGGCTCTGCACTATCTGAATCTGATGAGTGATGTGGTTGCAAATCTGGAGAATGTGAAAGCTCAGATCGCACGCGTTTGCGATAAAGTCGGGCGTAATCCTGAGCATGTAACGCTTGTTGCGGTAACCAAGCAGATTGATAATGACCGGATAATGGAAGCATATAATGCTGGTCAACGGGATTTCGGGGAAAGTTATTGGCAAGAAGCCAGGCATAAGCTCGATGCTTTGCCAAAAGACATTAGGTGGCATTTTGTAGGGCACCTTCAAATGAATAAAGCGCGCTATGTTGCGGGGCGGTTCGCGCTTATTCAAAGTGTTGACAAAGAGGATTTAGCAGCAGAGCTGTCGAAGAGGGCTATTGCACAGGGTATTAACCTGGCAATTCTGCTAGAAGTAAATATCAGCGATGAAGCAAGCAAGTCCGGCGTTAAGCCGGAAATTACGCTTGAAGTTGCAGGACGTATTGCTGAGATGCCTGGGATTGAGCTGAAAGGGCTGATGGGGATTGCGCCTATCGGCACAACAGGAGATTTGGCGAGGCCTTGTTTTCGGAAGCTGCGTTCACTGTTTGATCAGCTTCCTGTGGAGAACCGCCAGATTCTTTCCATGGGTATGTCGGATGATTTTGAAGTAGCAATCGAAGAAGGATCGACAATGGTCCGCATTGGGACGGCCATTTTTGGGTCACGGCAAACAGCTTAGAAGGGATTCTGCCGCGCGGCCATCGAAATATTATAGATGAGTATATGGAGGTACTTGATCATGGAAGAACCAATCGAACGTAGTAGTATTATTGCCCGAATTAAGGGCTGGATTTCACCGGGTGCAGAGTATGAAGAGGAAGAACTTAGCGGATACGAAGCAAAGCCTCCGCGATCTTCACTTCGCTTACAGCAAAACCACCCCTATCATGTTGCTGTCCGAAAGGAACTCAACAGCATAGAAGACGCACGCATTGCTGGTGATGGGCTGAAGGAAGGTTCTCAGCAAATTATCAATCTGGTGAACACAGAACCAGCGTTACGCGAGCGCGTTATCGATTTCTTGACAGGTGTGGTCTATGCGCTTGAAGGCAGAGTAGAGAAGATTGGCGACAATATCTTCCTATTTGCTCCTCGACAAGCGATCGTCGATATGACCCCGGGGCAGCATCGTTATAGAACTGACCCGAATTAGAATATAGGAAAGATCAAAACGCAAATACCGCGCCCTGCAGGCAAGTTGCCTGCTGTGGTGTGGTTTTGCGCGTAATCTTGATCATATCTGTCGCAGGAGGCTTCTTAGGTGCATATTAAGAAGGTTTTAATTACTGGATCATCTGGATATTTGGGCGGGTTTGTCGTGGACCGCTTAGCCGAACAATACGAACTTACCCTCTTCGATAAAGTCCCACCAAGAGAACAGCATCAGAAATTCCGCCATATCATTGGCGATATCGCTTCCTTTGAAGATGTGTGGTCTGCTTGTGAAGGGCAAGATGCGGTTGTCCACCTTGTAGCTTTAGTTCGAGGTCGCGAGCATGATCCCCTCAATAAGTTCGTTGATGTAATGATCAAGGGAACCTGGTTCATCGCGGAAGCTTGTGCTAAGCTTGGGGTCAAGCGACTTATCAACATTTCCAGCATCTGCGCTTCAGGCGTTATCCCTAAGAGTGAAGATAAACCGTATCGTGTCGGCGAGCCTTGCATCGTAGGCGGGGCTGATTACTACTCCCTCGCTAAATATCTTGCCGAAGAAGCCGCATCGGCTTATGCCAAGGACCACGATCTCAGCGTTATCCACCTTCGTCCAGGTGTAATTGATGGGGATGGCGCAAATCATTCTGTTACCGAACCCAATAACGATTGCAAACTCTGGTTTCAGTACGTTGACCCGCGTGATATTGCCCAGGCAATCGAAGCGGTTCTCGAAACGAACCTGAAAATGGGAACCTATAATATCGTCGCCGGACGAGAGGACTCACTTTACGATTGGAAATCCGGTGCGGCTGATTTTGGTTATAATCCAACCCACAACTGGCCGCAAATCCCCGACAGAGGCAAATAGTTCTAATTCTGAAAAGCCCCCTTTGACCACCACAGGGGGCTTTTTGCTATCAGTTTTATAGTAACCCAAATTCAACTTGTTCTTGGCAGGATATGAGATTTTGTTGCACTCGAATAGGCTTACTTCTGCTTGAGCAATTTCTTAACATTCCCTTAACATTCCCTTAACATTCCCTTAACATTTCCCCTGTAATCTAAACATGATACGATAGATTAGATTTAGGAGGAAAAGTATGCAAAAGAAAGTATGGTTACTGTTATGCGCTTTATTAGTTACCACAGTAGCTTTCGCTGAGGGGCAGGCAACAACGGATAATGCCCAGGCAAAGCAAGATGCGGTAAAGCGTTTAAGCCAGTCAGTTAAGCGTTTGAGAGCAGTTCGCGAGCGCTTAGCAAGTGTTAAAGATGCTGTTGTTGTTACGAACTTAAATGGGACAGTAGACGAAAGCGCTGCCGAGGGTAGCGAAGTGAATTCCTCAGATGAAACGACTACAACCCCATCAACCACCGGTTCCAACGATGACCTGAAAGCTCAGGTCCGTTCTTTGAGCGAAGAAGTTACAAAGTTAAAAGATGACATTGAAACTATCATGGGAACGCTCGAAGGTATCAACGAAGGAAATACGTTGACGACAGCAAATGTAGCCGCGCTTCAGAAGACGAAGATTACAGGCTATATTCAAGCGCAGTGGATGGATACGGAAGAGTTCCCTGGAAAGACCACAAACGACGGTTTTATGATCCGACGTTCTCGGCTTAAATTTGCTCACACCTTCAATGACTATTTCATGGGCGTTGTACAGGCTGATTTTGGTAGTGGCACTGATAAAACGAGTTCTTTCTTAAAGGATGCTTACATTGTTTACAGCCCCACGCCAGCAGTTGAAACAGCCGGTTTAGCATTTACTGTTGGTCAATTTGACGTTCCTTTCAGCTACGAGAAAATTCGGTCATCAAGTGAAAGAGAAATGCCCGAACGTTCACTAATGTATGACACACTCTTGGCCGGTCAAAGAGACCGCGGTGGGATGGTCACATGGGGACCCAAGCCGAATTTGACAATCGACGCCGGGTTTTTTAACGGCCTAACAGTCGAAGACCCTCAGATCAAAGGCTCAACCTATCGCCTCTTGAACAGCCAGCTGGCCTTTATCGGCCGTGCCGTCTGGTCGCCGATTCCTACCATGGACATTGGTGTTTCCGCCCTGCTTGGCGATCGTGCAGGGATAGCAGTGGTAAAAGGCACGACCACCTGGTATGACACTAACGGAGACAAAATCGTCCAAACGGGCGAAGTAAAAACCAGCGCTGATACACCTGCAAGACCTTCCGCGACCCGCGCGCTCTATAACATTGAATTCCGAAAAACCAGCTTATTCGGAAAGCCTGGCGATACGATTAGAGCCGAATACCTGTGGGGTAAAGACCGCGTTCCCAGTGGTCCAACGATTGCCTACCAGAGCGATGTTCAAGGCTGGTATGTTCAGTACCTGCATGACTTTGGCACGCGCAATACTCTCGCCGTGCGATATGACGCATGGGACCCGGATATTCACAAATCCAACAACGAAACCAAAACCTTCGGCATTGCCTGGCTCCATTACCTAAGCGAAGCCGTAAGAATAACCTTTGCCTGGGAACATCCTGATGAGCCCGGCGCACAAGTTGATAACGACCGATTTACCGCTCGCGGTCAGTACAAGTTCTAGTTTCGACAGGCTAAGGGGCAACAACCCCTTAGCCAATTCAAAAAGGATTAAACAAATGAAAACACTTTTCGGATTAACCGTGATCGCAGCTTTGGCTGTAGCATTATTCGCCGGCCAGCCGGCATTTGCCCAAAAGGGCAGCCTCGTTATTAAAGGCTCAGACACCATGGTACTGCTAGGGCAGGCATGGGCTGAAGAATACATGAAGTCCCACCCTGGCGTAAATATTTCAGTTACAGGTGGCGGCTCCGGTGTTGGCATCGCAGCGTTTATTAACGGAACCTGTGACATCTGCCAATCATCCCGAACGATGAAGAAGAAGGAAATCGATTCGAGCAAATCACGAAACCGTGAGCCTTATCGAACGATCGTTGCCTTAGACGGTCTTTCTTTCGCAGTCAATTCCAATAGCCCTGTAAAGACATTAACGGTTGACCAGATCAAAGGCATCTACTCCGGCGCAATTAGCGATTGGAGCCAAGTCGGTGGTAAAGCCGGTCGTATCGTTGTGCTTTCTCGTGATAACAATTCAGGGACCTACAGCTATGTAAAGGAAGTTGTTCTTAAAGGACTTTCTTACCGTTCTGATGCCCTATTCATGCCCTCGACTAAAGCTATACAACAGGAAATCACCAATAATCCGAATGCGATCGGTTATGGTGGCGAGGCATATTTCCGTGGTAAGCGAAACGTTCAAGTTCTATCAGTTTCACCCGGACCCGGCAAGGCGGCAGTTCTGCCTTCAGATAAAACCGTTCAATCCGGCAAGTACCCAGTCTCCCGTCCGCTTCAGTTCTACACCAACGGTAAACCCAGTGGTGTGACTGCGGACTTCGTCAAGTTCTGCCTGAGCCCAAAGGGACAGGCCCTCGTGACCAAGGTTGGGTACGTACCACTTCCTTGAGTAAATGCTAGTTATTGCGGCGGCGATCGCACGGCTGACGCCGCCGACTTTTTAAGCCGGCCAAGGAATAAGCGATGCAAATAAATCGCAAGAAACGAAAAATACATCTTAAAGAATGGCTAATCGAGCGTTTCATTTTCGTCAATGGAGCGCTTTCTATCATCATAATTTTGCTGGTGTTTATTTTCCTTTTTAAGGATTCGATGCAGGCATTTACACGAGAGCACACCTATGGATGGGAAATCGCCGCATCTAGCCCGACATCGGAAGGGACTTCTCCATTAGCAATTAAGCACTTAGTAGGAGCAGTTCCGGGAGGCAAAGAGGGCGAAGATGAGTCGGATGAAGCCGCTGAAGATTATTCGGCAGTTGATACCGGCGATAAGGTTACAGTTGCTTTTTCTCTCACTAAGCCAGGGGGCGGGGAAACTCTTGTTGGTTCGGATTGTCGCGCTCCCAAACGGGTTGGCGAAAAGGCTGAACACTTGTTCTATGTCTATGCCACCGAGTTATATGAGGGAAATACGATCAAGCTGACCTGGAAACCGGATGCCGATTTCGATCCCTCTGACACCCCTTTCAAGTACAAATTGCGCCTAGTTAGAGCGCCTGCCGGGGTTGATTATCAGATGCCTGAAATCGATCTTAGCAAAGGCAAACCCCTTCCAGCCGCCGAAAGGTCAGGCGATCCTTCGGCATCGAATATTAGCTATGAGGGACAGATTAAGCTTCCGGTTTTTAGAGCGACAAGCGATGAGGATCGTTCAAAAGGCTATCTATTCGCTCTTGATGCAGAACCGAGAACGCGTGCTCCTGGATGGTGGTACAACACGGTCAGCATGATTTTCGGGCGCCACTGGAACCCGAATTCGGACTACCCCCAGTTCGGCATGCTGCCGCTCATCTTAGGTTCCCTTCTGGTTACTTTTGGCGCTTTAGTTATCGCCCTGCCTTTAGGTATCTGTACAGCAATTTTCATTGGAGAGATTGCAACTCGTCGTTGGCGGGAGATTTTGAAACCTGCGGTCGAGCTTTTGGCAGCTGTGCCATCTATTGTCATCGGGTTCATCGGCCTTTTGGTAGTAGTTCCCGCAGTTGCCAAGATGGGACCTTATATCGAATTTGTGATGAACAAGGTCTTCCGCATTGAACTGCATATGGATGTAGGGTTGTCCGCTTTCACTGGTGCGATCATGCTGGCATTCATGGCCATTCCTACGATTGTAACCGTTGCAGAGGATGCCATACGAGCAGTGCCAAAAGAATTTAGGGAAGCATCCTTAGCGCTAGGCGCAACTCAATGGGAGACCATTCGAAAAGCGATTATTCCCGCAGCCCGTTCAGGATTTGTTGCAGCAGCAATGCTTGGCGTTGGACGAGCCATCGGAGAAACGATGGCGGTGGTTATGGTTGCTGGCAATTCACCGGTTATCCCTGCAGGTCTTGCTGGTTTCTTCAAACCTGTTCGCACAATGACAGCCACGATAGCGCAGGAGTTTGGTGAGGTTGTTAATCACAGCACTCATTACTCGGCGTTGTTCAACATCGGTTTAGTGCTGTTCATCATGACCTTTGTCATTAACTATGCAAGTTACCTTTTTGCCAGACGAGGAGTTAGGGGAACATGATGGAGAGTAGCTCAGTAATAGCTTCACAAGTTACTAATGAATGGGTTGAGTCTGTTGATATGAAGTCAATCCAAAGAGCGCTGATGGCTGAGCAAGCAAGCCGTCATGCCAAAAAACGCAAGACTAAGCAGCGTCAAGTATTCATGCTGCTCAGACTGCTAGCGTTTTTATGCATATCACCGATTGCCGGTTTGTTAATTTACCTTATCGTCAGGGGCGCACCTGCGGTCAACTGGACGTTCCTAACTTCGCCGCCGTTAGAAAACATGTGCGCAGGTGGGATTAAACCAGCTATTTGGGGCACGATGCTTTTGGTGAGCTATGCATTACTTTTCGCGTTGCCGATTGGCGTTTTTGGTGCGATCTATTTGAATGAATACGCTCGACAAGGTCGTTGGACGCGAACAATACGATTGGCCATCATCAACCTTGCCGGGGTGCCGAGTATCGTCTTCGGCTTGTTCGGGTTGGGCATTTTCGTACTGACAATCGGTCCCTGGTTTGCTGACCCGAACCTCTTTGGATGGCATTTTCACCCAAAAATTGGCTCGCATGTATTGAATATGGGGTTCGGCGCCTCAATTATTGCGGGCTCGATGACGCTTGCGATTTTAGTTCTGCCTCTCATCATAACCTCAACTGAAGAGGCGCTAAAGACGGTGCCTCGATCCTTTAGAGAGGCTTCATTGGCATTAGGCGGTACGAAATGGCAGACCATTCGCAGGGTAACACTTCCAAATGCATTACCGGGAATTATGACCGGTATTGTCCTGGCTATTGGGCGTGCTGCCGGTGAGACAGCGCCCATTCTATTAACCGTAGCCGTTCTATACCAGGCATCGTCGCCCGCTTGGTACCAGGTAACAAGCCCGACCATGGCGTTGCCCTATCACCTATATATCATTTCCACCCAAGCAACCAGCGTCCCCGACTCATTTCAATGGGGCACCGCTTTTGTGTTGCTAATGGTGGTTTTAGCCTTCAATGCGATAGCAATTATAATCCGCGCTCGCTTCCGCGCTAAACAGAATTGGTAGGGAGCATAGTACATACTATGCAATTTTATTGGAGTGAACTAGCATGACTGAGGAAAATATACGTATCGTAGCAAAGGATTTGGATTTCTATTATTCATCCGTTCGCGCTCTTAAGAGTGTAAACATCTCTATTCAAGAGCACAAAATTACCGCATTGATAGGGCCTTCGGGGTGTGGGAAGAGTACCTTTTTAAGGTGCCTCAACCGAATGAACGATGAAATCCCCGATACACACGCCAAAGGCGAGGTATTGCTGGATGGGAGCAATATTTACGACCGCGATGTGGATGTGGTCAACTTGCGTCGTCGAGTTGGAATGGTTTTCCAGCGACCTAATCCGTTTCCGTTAACAGTCTATGAAAATGTGGCCTACGGGCCGCGAATTCATGGCGTTAAGGACAAGAATCAGTTGGATGAAATCATTCAAACCAGCCTTAAACGCGCTTTCCTTTGGGATGAAGTAAAAGATAAGCTGAAACAATCCGGCCTTATGCTATCCGGAGGTCAGCAGCAGCGTCTATGTATCGCCCGAGTGTTGGCTGTTCAACCGGAAGTGATTTTAATGGACGAACCCTGCTCCGCGCTCGACCCAATCGCTACCTTCCGAATCGAAGAGCTTATTCAAGAATTAAAGGACGATTACACCATTGTCATCGTCACCCACAACATGCAGCAAGCCGGCCGTATTTCGGACTACACCGGCTTCTTTATGATCGGCGAGCTAATGGAATTCGGACCCACCGAACGCCTATTCACCTGTCCACAACGTTCTCAAACTGAAGACTATATCCGTGGCCGTTTCGGTTGATATATGTACTGTACTGCAGGTTCGATGCTTGAACTTTAGTTTGCCTTTCAAACAAATAGCCATTGATTACAACAACCAATGGCTATTTGTTTGTGCTTGACAGCAACATGAGCATTAATGACATTGTATTTGTGTTTTCAGGTTTAATAGGGTACTTAATAGCTTGGAGTGAAATAATGGGTGAGAAGAAGCTGGAAGGTAAAGTCGCTATAGTGACTGGGGCTGGAAGAGGGATTGGGCGTGGGATCGCTGAATTCTTTGCTGAAAACGGCGCTACGGTGGTTATTACCGCTCGAACGGAATCGCAGGTTGAGGCTGTTCGGGCGAAGATATGTAAAATGGGCGGTCAAGTCCTGGCTCTAACGGGGGATATCACGGATGAAGCGTTTGTCGACCGACTTTTTGAAGCGACCGTGCGCGAGTTCGACAAGTTGGACATTTTGATTAACAACGCTGGCATTTACCCCTTTGGCCCGGTCGAGCAACTGCCGATTGCAGATTTTAGAGAGTGCCTAGAAGTCAATGTGGTGGCTGTTTTTAACTGCATCCAGCATGCGGTTCGGATAATGAAGGCTCAGGGTGGAACGGGCAAAATTATCAATATTGGCTCAGTCCGTTCCCACTGGACTGAGGGAGGCGATGCGGGGGCTTATAATGCCAGCAAATACGGATTAAAAGGCCTCACTGAATCGGTTGCGCGTGAGTTGCATGGTTCCGGATTGAACATAGCCGTCGGCATGATGTGCCCAGGATGCGTTCACTTAAAATATGCAGAAACGGATGAGACCCCTGAACCCGGTGAACTCACCCCGAGAATGATTGCCGAAGGCGTCCTTCACGCAGTAACAGCGCCAGCAGGGATTAACGTTTACGACACGACCATTTTCCCGATGTATCAAAAACCCTGGTAACCCTCACCCCTTCTCGTGAAGTCCCTCTCCCACGCTGCGGGAGAGGGAAAAAGTATAAATTAGAAGCTTCTCTCTATGTCATTGCGAGAGATGAGGTATGCCCGTGGCAATCTCCCCCAAGACCCCTTTGTATTCCCCCTTGGAAAAGGGGGAAATCCGGATCCGTGCTTCGATCCGGTCTGAGTTTTGATCTCTGATTTTCACTCCGAGATACGTACTACGCAATACGTTCCCTTTCGCCTAAGCTACATTTCCACGACAACAGGAACGATAACGGGGCGTCGTTGGGCTTTTTTGCGTAGGAATTTTTTGAGGACGTCGGCTAGTTCTTCTTCGACTGCGTTGCTATCCGCGGTTTCTGCAGGAGAAAGCTCGGCAAGTTTGTCCATGATGAGCTTTTTGGCTTCTTCCCATAGACTATCATCTGTGACTGCCAGTCCTTTAATTACGAATTCAGGCTCAGTTAGCACTTCGCCGGTTTCAGCGCTCAACCCGACCAGCACCATGACGATACCGTCACTTGCCAGATGCCGCCTATCTCGAACGATTTCTTCAGGAATTCCACTCCCACCGCCTGAATCGATAAGCACTCGCCCTGAAGGCACTTTTTCACCCTTTTCGATACCTTCAGAAGTGAGGATTAAACGGTCACCTAAATCTAACTGAACAATTTGATCGTTCGTCCAGCCCATATTGAGAGCCATTTCACGGTAAAGATGTTGATGCCGTGGTTCTCCATGAACAGGGGCAAGGTAATAGGGCCGAAGGAGGCAGAGCATGAGCTTGAGTTCTTCTTGGTGGGCATGGCCGGAGGCATGGACGGGGGCTATTTCTGTATAAATGACATTTGCACCCTGTCGGACGAGACGATTAATAGTCTTTCGTATTAAAGATTCATTGCCCGGAATAGGGCTTGCCGATAAAATGACCGTATCGCCAGGCGTGATTTTCATGCGAGGATACTCATCCTGAGCCATTAGGCTGAGGGCTGATAGTGGTTCTCCCTGAGAACCGGTGGTCATAATTAACACTTCGTTAGGCGCATACTGATCGATATCTTGAACTCGAATTCTTAAATCGCTTGGATATTTGAGATAGCCGAGGTCGCGAGCGATTTCGCATGTCTGTTCGATACGCCGTCCAACTACTGCCACTTTTCGGCCAGCATTTTTTGCGCAATCCATCACTTGTTGAAGTCGGTGAATATTAGAGGCAAAAGTAGTGACCAAAACTCGACCAGGGGCTTTGTCGATAATACGCCCAAGTTCTTCCCCAACTAATCGTTCCGACGGCCCCCAACCAGGGCAGTCAACATTGGTGGTATCACTCATGAGCAGCAGGACGCCATTATCGCCCAGACGTCCTAAGAGAGCCATATCGGAGAGCTTCCCGCCAATCGGGGTGAGGTCGAACTTGAAGTCGCCCGTCATCACGATTGTGCCTAATGAGGTCTTGATAGCGATGCTGCAGGTTTCAGGAATGCTGTGGGTGACTCGAACAGGCAGGACTTCAAAAACGCCTACATGGAATGCCTCGCCAGGGATCATCGGGATAAGCTCAGTATTCTCTATCAGCCCTTTTTCCGTGAGTTTATGCCGAATAAGAGCCAGAGTCATCTCCGTGCCATAGACGGGCACATTGATTTCAGGAAGAACATAAGGCAGTGCGCCGACGTGGTCTTCGTGCCCGTGGGTGAGGACTATCCCTTTTACCTCATCCTTATGCTCGATCAGATACTGAATATCCGGAACCACCAGATCAACGCCATAAAGCTCGTCAGTAGGAAAAGCGAGGCCAGCGTCGACAATAAGAATCTGCTCCTGGTGCCGAAGCACCATCATATTCTTTCCAATCTCCCCCACGCCACCAAGCGGAATTACTTCAACCATATCACTCAAAGTCCAACACCTATCCCATAAACATTTTCCCCCATATTACCCTAACAAACAAGGCAGGCCGATAGGCCTGCCTTTGAGGGTTGAAATCAATGGGTTATGTCCCTTAGCTTCTATTTAGCTTAATCAATGAAATTGCCGTTCAACACGCTTGCTTCATAGGTGGCGATGGCTTTTTCTAGGCCGCCTTCGACGAAGTAGATTTTTTGGCGGAAAGTTTCGGTGGCGCCTGGGGCGAGAGTTGGGACTGGGCATTGGTTGGAGTGGATGCACATTAGTCTTGACGCAGAATTGTGAAAGACGCAGCGATAGTTTTCGGATGCGGTTGCGATGGAGCGCTTGCCGTCTTTGGATACGCATACCATCAGCGGATAGTCGGAATAATGGTTCTCGCGGTTTTCACCCCAACAGGCATCCCAATAATCAGTATTTCCGCTTTCAAGATAATCCTTTTTATAATAGACTGAATGAGCTTGTTGAGGTGCGAGTTCTGATAGCGGCATCCATTTGCCTTCGGTTCGAATGAAAATGCGCGTATGATCGCCGCAGGCAAAATCAGGGGATTCCTTCAGATGGCAGCAGTTCTGCACACTAACCTTCTCAAGCATTTCGCGAGAGCGGTTGGTGACATGAACATTCAGCATGAGCGAACTCTCTTCAGCCTTTAAGACGGCTTCCACTAGCGCTTGAGGTTTGAGGTCATAAACCCAGCTAACTCCGCTATCTCTTACTATAAAATCTTGATAGGCCCCATCGGGATTCCAATTCTCCCAAACGGGTCCAACAGCTTCGGGAAACCAGAGCAAAACCGTATTGCCCGGCCACTCATCCGTTCTTATCTGAACTTGAGTAATCCCGTTTTCTCTTCCCTCAGTTTTCTTATCTACTGTAACAAATCGAAACCGCATTTCCGCCTCCTTGATGTAAGATAGCATACCCGCTAAAGCTTCATTCTTTCGTCCGTTAGAGGGTAACATAATAAGACACTTCGTTAAGGGATATTAGGAGTAGGAGTCAACCCGCATGGCAATTATCAAACCATTTTGTGCAGTTCGTTATACGATGCCAATCGATACAGTTGTGGCACCGCCATATGATGTTATTTCGCCCGAAGATAGGCAAAAATTAGGGCAATCGAATGCTTATAATATCGTTCATCTCACCCTTCCTGAGGGCAAATCTGATGATCGCAGTCAGTATGTGAAATATGCTCAAGCCGCCGCTAGGCTGACCGAATGGCGTAGAGAGCAACAGCTAGTCCCCGATCAAAAACCGGGCTATTATTTATATCGACAGACATTCACCGATCCGGTTACGGGGCAAAAACATAAGCGCTCCGCCATTATCGGCCTTCTTCGATCGGAACCTTATGAGACCGGCACAGTCATGCCCCACGAGCAGACTTTCCCAGGTCATAAGGAAGACCGCTTACGATTACTTGAAGCCACGAGAACTCATCTTGAATGTATTTATGGCATGTATGATGATGCCAACGGCAAGATCAAGCAGACGTTGGAGAACGCAACATTCGAGCCGCTCTGTTCAACGGAAACGCCTGATGGCATTTATCACGAACTTTACGTGTGCGATGACGAGCAGACCAACGTCGAAATTGAAGGGTTGTTTGCGGACAAGCGTATTTTGATCGCTGATGGTCATCATCGGTACGAGACGATTTTGAACTTCCGAAAGCAATATGTTCAGGCTACCGGCACGGTACCTGAGGATTTCCTCCCTGTCGCATTTACCGCATTGCAAGACCCAGGTTTGATTGTCCTGCCTACTCATCGTATGGTCAAATCAATGCCGCCTGAAGTGATGGCTAACTTCCCCGCGAAATTGGAAGAATACTTCCAAGTCGATGAAGTTAAAGTCGAAGAGCTTCCGGAGATGGTGCGCAAGGCCGCTAGTAATGGTGCGCGTGTTGTTGGGATCGTCCTTCCTAATAAGGGTTACCTCTGCACTTTGCGCGACATCGATATCATGGATAAAGTTGTCGAGGAAGAGCATTCGATGGTATGGAAGCGGTTGGATGTTACCGTCCTGCATACATTGATGATGGAGAAGCTGCTTGGACTGCCGAAGGGTGTCGAGGCTTATACTCGCGACGATAATGAGGTTCTCGACAAGGTCGGTTCCGGCGAATTCGCAGCCGGTTTCATGATTAATGCGCCGACAGTTGATGAGACACGAGAGATTGCATCGAGTGGAGAAAAGATGCCGCAGAAATCCACTTTCTTCTATCCTAAACTGCTGTCCGGTTTAGTGATGTGGAGCTTTGGCGACGGCATCGGTTAGTTCGCAATTACTTAAGAGCTTATGAACTTATCACAGTGGATTTTAGCAGTCGGGCTGGCGTTTCTAATTGTTGCGCCAGCCTTCTTATTAAGATGGTTGACATTCGGCGGAGCGATGGCAGCCTTTTGTATCGGCGCGGCTGTTTTTGGGGCAGGTGGATGGAGAGCTTCTGTTCCTCTATTGCTCTTCTTTTTAAGTTCAAATGCACTTGGCCGGGTCGGTCGAAACCGCAAGCGAGAGATTCAAGAAGACTTTGCAGAAGAGAACAGGGATTGGGCGCAGGTGTTGGCGAATGGGGCTGTCGGAACGCTCTGCTGCCTGTGGGCATATTATGACTATAATCCCCATGCTTTAGGCGCCTTCATTGGAGCTTTTGCTGCAGCCAATGCCGATACTTGGGCAACGGAAATCGGCATATTAGTCGGACGTAACCCGTTCAATATCGCTACCGGTCAACCGGCTGAACCGGGTGTATCCGGCGCAGTCACTTTTCAGGGTTGGGGCGCTGCAATAGCGGGAGGAATTGTTGTGGGCATGAGCGGATTGCTGTGGCACTCATGGGCGGCGCCGTTTAAATTCGGTCTCATAGGTTGGGCAGCAAGCCTTGTTGATAGTCTTTTAGGAGCGACACTTCAAGCCAGATACTTCTGTTCTATCTGTGGAAAGACTCTGGAGAAGTCAACCTGTTGCGGCCAATGCTCGATAAAGGTAAGCGGCTTAAAATGGATGACCAACGATACAGTGAACCTATTTTGCACTCTAACCGGAGCCATTCTCGGACTATTTGTTCCAATAACAATCGGTTGAACTATTTAGCCGGTTTGATTAGCTTGGCAGGATTATTGGGCTTAGGAGATGGTGTTGGCATCGCTGTCGGCTTCGGATTTGCAGGAAGTGTCGGGCTAACTCCAGTTGGATTCACGGGGTTCTTTTCAACTAAGGGTGGAACATAGATACTTCCGCTGGCATCAGTCCATTCCTTCTTGTCCAAACCTTCTATTTTATAGATCCCGCGACCGTTGAATTGGCACATACCAATACCATTAAAAGTCCCTTTGGTTTTTGCGCCGAGGTACATTATCTTTTTGAATTCGCCGCCAATGATTTTAACGGTGCCTTTGCCGTAATAACCGACTCGTTCAACAGCCTTGCCGGCTTGTGTTACTGTTTTTGGCCCATATTCAAGCTTAAGCGTTGGGGGTATGACAATTTTTTGAGCCTTTAAGCCAACTAAAAAGAGCGCACCATTCATTTCAAATGTGGCGTCACCCATTCCGTTGATCTCAAACGATCCATCACCATCGAAAGTTACTTTTGATGGTTTGATCGGCTGATCTTCCCGTAATGACTTCCATTCAAATTTCCCTTGCGCAAAGGCAAGTCCACAGCAAACAAGGCAGAGTACAACTGGACGGAAACGCATAACACTAACACCCCTACGCAAAATAATACCTGTGTGCGCGCCATTAATGATAATAATCAAGCTAAAAGACTAAATCGCGCCTTTTTCTACTTGGCCGCGGCTGGGGTCGACGATAACTCCGTTGAAGATGGCGGCATTGGATTTGACGTGGCAATCCTTGCCGATGATGCAGCGTTCGATGTAAGTATTGCGTTGAACCCGAGCGCCTTTCCACATCAGGCTGCTCATAACAGTTGCGCCCTCCTCGACGACGCAATTATCGCCGAGAACGCTTCCTTCGAGCACCTTCGCGCCAGGTTCAATCACGCAATTATTGCCGATCACTACGGGGTATCCGATGTTTTCGGGTTTCGTGCGAATATCAGTGTTTTCGCCAATCCAAACATACTTATGATGCTGCTTAAAGGGGAACTTCAGATCGACCTTACCTTCCATCGCATCGGTCTGTGTTTTGCGATAGATGTTTAGATCGCCAACGTCCTTCCAATAAGCGCTGGTGAGGAAGCCATAAAATGGACGCTTCTGTTCTAATAATAAGGGGAGTAGATTTTTTCCTAAGCCATAACTTACACCACGAGGGATGAGGTCGAATACCGTTGGGTCGAAGACATAGACCCCCGTGTTGGCGGTGTTGGAGAAGATAACTTCACCCTTGGGCTTTTCGAGGAATCGAGTGATCTTGCCTCTCTCATTTTGAAGCGCAATACCATATTCGGAAGGGTCGTCCACCAAAGACAGCGCGATGGTCGCGATGGCTTTTTTCTCTTTGTGAAATCGAATCAGGCGGGATAGGTCTAAATCAGTAAGAGCATCGCCGCCAATCACTAAGAAAGTGTCATTAAAGAACTTATCAACGCGTTTAATGCTACCGGCGTCACCCCAAAGCTGATCTTCTTTGGAGTATGTGATTTTAACGCCCCACTTCTTGCCATCTCCGAAGTGTTCCTCAATCTGATCGGCGAAGTAATGCAGGTTCACCATGATATTGTGGAACCCGTGTTGCTTCAGAAGCTCGATCGTATGCTCCATAACGGGCTTATTGACGATTGGAACCATCGGTTTGGGGACATTGCGAGTAAGTGGATCCAGCCTCGATCCAACCCCAGCCGCTAAAATCATTGCTTTCATTAAATTGAAACTCGTTCCTGAGTGAACTGGCATACGAGCTCGGAAGCGAATTCTATCTGCTCTGCACTCAGATGTTGATGAATTGGCAAGGAAATGACTTCTGCTGCCGCTCTTTCCGCCTCGGGGAAATCATTTTCAGAATACCCCAGGAATTCATAGGCATTTTGGGTATGGATGCACAACGGATAATAAATGGCGCTGTCAACTCCCCGTTCCTTGAGGAATTCTTTTAAATTATCGCGCCTTGGGTGTCGGATAGTAAATTGGTGATAGGTGTGCAGGTTATGGTCGTGGACTTCAGGAAGCACAACGTCAACTCCGCTGAGAGCTTTCATATAGATGCTGGCATTACGTCTCCGCTGCTCAGTCCATTCTGGCAGGTGGCGAAGCTTGCTTCGAAGGATAGCCGCTTGAATCTCATCCAATCGGCTGGTATAGCCAATGTGGCGATAGATATAGCCGCCACCGTTCATACCATGCACTCTCAAGCTGCGTACGATATGATCGATTTCCGGGTCATCCGTCAATACCATTCCCGCATCGCCCGCCGCGCCTAAATTTTTAGTCGGGAAGAAACTTAATGTTGCGGCATCGCCCCATTTGGCCATCGGTTGACCATTATGCTCTGAGCCGATTGCTTGAGCGCCATCGCCTAAGACTTTCAAGCCATACTTCTTGGCGATTTCACAAATCTCGGTCATATCCGCGCATTGACCATAGAGATGGACGGGAAGAATAGCCTTGGTTTTATCGGTGATTGCAGCTTCAATGAGATTGACATCGAGGTTGAAAGTAACCGGGTCTATGTCAACGAACACAGGTTTGGCATGGATCTGAACGAGCACTTCGACGGTGGCGACAAAAGTGAATGGGGTTGTGATAACTTCATCCCCCTCGCCAATCCCCATCGCTCCAAGCGCCAGTTTTAGGGCATCCGTACCTGAAGCTACACCGATCCCGTAATGCGTACCCTCCAAAGAGGCGATTTCTTCTTCGAGCATAGAACAGTTTTCGCCATGAATATAGCGTCCACTTTCTAACACAGATAATACTGCGTCATCAACCTCATGCTTAATCGCATGATATTGGCTTTGTAAATCCACCAAAGTTACACGCATAGTTGTTCTCCAATTTTCCTAGAGGTTATAGAATCGAATCGCCCAGACTACTCCATGGCCCGATAATTCCTTCAGCTCCAAGTACGACTTCCGTCGCCTTTACATAATCTTCTATTCTGCAATTTTGATCGATTACACATCTTGTTAGACGGCAATTTTCTCCTACTGTGTCGCGTTCCATAAGAATGCATCCGTCTAAGATCGATCCGGCGCCGATTCGGCAGCCTATTCCAATCGTTGTTTGGCCGGTTACTACGACGTTCTCACCGATAACACAACCAACCCCGATATGGCATCCCGGATCGATGCGAGCGCTATCTGCAATCTGAGCATCGATTCCGATCCATCGCTTATCCTGACACTCACCGCTTATAAGCGAGGTTAACTTAAGCTCTTCCGTGAGCAAAGCTTTTGTTGCTTTTAATAACTGTGACGGGCGGCCTATGTCAATCCAATAGCCGCCGCATTCATATCCGAAAACACTGCCGCCTGACT
The DNA here is from genome assembly GCA_037131655.1 of bacterium. Classification (NCBI taxonomy): domain Bacteria; species bacterium. Next base: position 25,928 of record JBAXQP010000001.1, read on the forward strand.
TGAGCAGACCAGGGTAGAATTCGCGCTCAATCGAACACTTACGCAAAGGGATGCGCTCAACGATTTCAGGCTCTATGATATATAAGCCTGCATTAATCAGGTCCGAACCTTCAGCCTTATCGCCGCGCTCGGCCGCTAATTTTTGCTCTTTGGTTGGTTCGATAAACGCTTCAACTTGCCCTTTAGCATTTAAGGGAACCACTCCAAACGGATGGGGTCGGTTCACTCGGTAAAGCGTCAATGTCACTTCCGCCTGCACACTGTCGTGATAGTCCAATATGGCGCTCAGGTCGAAATCGTGCAGCGTATCGCCGTTAAATACAATACAACGCTTCGGCGGCATTCCGTCAACCGCATATCTTATTGCGCCGGCGGTATCCATGGGTTCGGGCTCAACACGATAGCTCATGCTAATCCCAAATCGACTGCCATCGCCAAAGTGCTCTACGATTTGTTCTGCTAAATAATTGGTGGCGAACACTATCTCCGAGATACCGGCTTTACGTAAAATCCCTACCTGGTACTCAAGGAGAGGTCGATTAGCGACGGGTATTAGAGGCTTTGGCCGGCTCAAGCTGAGCGGCCGCATTCGCGTTCCAAAGCCACCGGCGATAATAACTGCTCGCATATTTCAACTCAAAGCGCTCATTTCTCCCGTCACGTGAAGAAGAGGCGAATTTACTTTCTAACTTAAGAATTATAGCATACTAACTTACTACCCACCGGCCAGAGTCAAAGCTAACACGCGTAAAATAGGTCTTTAGTCCTATACCCCGCCTGCTTTGTTAGGTTCGAGGAGAAAGTCGAAAGAAAGAAAGACGAAAGGCAGAGTCGGTATTCCCCCCTTTCCAAGGGGGTGTACAAAGGGGTCTCTCCGGAAAGCTAATTAGTAAATAAACCTGTCTAATCCTGAGTAGGCCTCAGGGCAGTATCGAAGGGCGGTTAGGGTTCGTAAGCAGTTAGACCTGGAGGAATGTGTTTAGTCTTTTACCATCTTCCGGTAAATGGCTTCGGTTTCTTCTATCATCCGGGGGACGTTGAAGCGGGAGCGGACCCATTCTCGGCCGGCTTCGCCCATGGCTTTGGATCGAGAGGGATCGCTTAGAAGGGAATTGATGGCATCGGCTAATTCGTCGGGTTCCTGCTCGATAAAAAGACCGGTGAGATTGTTTTGAATGACCTCAGGGAGGCCGCCGACACGAGTAGCGATGACGGGTTTGCCTCGGCCCATTGCTTCAATCACAACAAGACCGAATGTCTCGATTTTCGAAGGGAGGATCATGATATCCATCGCATCCATTAGGCGCGAGACATCCGAACGGTTTCCGGTTAGCGTAACGGCTTTCCTGATCCCTAGGTCATCAATTGCTTTCTCTAAAAGGGGTGAGAAATTCGGCTCGACACGGCCGACGAACATAAAATGCGTGTCTTTGTGTTTGGCAAGTACCTTGGGGATGGCTTGGACAGCTAGAAGGTGTCCTTTATCAGAAGCAACACGACCGACCAACCCAATTATCCGATAATTTTCCGCAATACCAAATTCTTCGAATACCCCAACCTTTGAACACTGTGTATTACTATCTGCAAATTCAGTCCCATGATAGACGACATCGATTGCATTGGCAGGCACTTTATTGGAGATAAGATTTTCTTTAACGAATTCAGAAACAGCAATCAAGCGTCCGCCGGTTTTTGGGATGAGGTTGAATGCGACATCGTGATTGATGACATGGACGCTGGCGACGATGGGTATGCGTCGAAGGGTGGCCGTGATCCCTCCATGCCAGGCGCCGCGGGTAAGATGTGTGTGGATTATATCAAACTTGCTTCGCTTCAACCGACGAAGTAGTTTTAGATGCGTAAAGAAAGAGCCTCCCTTACGCATGGGCATTTCCCAACAGGGAGTATTTTGATTGCGGAGCGCTTCAGGAAGCCATCCCCCCGGGGGGCATACAACAGTGACTTCATGGCCTTTTTGTTGAAATTGGCGCGCAAGTAATGCTACTTGATGCTCCGCTCCCGAAGGGACGGAACTCGAAATCACTTGCACGATTCGCAGCTTATCACCCATCGTTTTACTCTTTGTCTACAAATAATTGCGAAAGCAGCGCCCATCAGGGCGTTTCTTTGCGAAACACGAGAATGCTCTGATGAATGACACTCGGAATAAACGTGTAGCGGTAGCCATAGACGTGCAACTGCTTTGATACATCATACCAGATAAGATTTGCCTTTGGCGTCCAGCCATCTTGTGTAATCACATTAGCCAATTCAGCCGGCAGGAGGTGGTAAACGCCATTCTGATACATCTCGCCAACAAACACGGCCATATACCCATTCAACTTTAGCTTCGTTTGGCAAACCGCGAAAATTTCACGCATCTGGGCAAGCCATTCGTCCTTTGATTGAACAGGTTGATTATTAAATCGACTAAGCTTCTTTCGCAGTTTGTCAGGTTCAACCTCTTGTCCGTAACGTTTATATTGGCCAGTTGAGCGTTTGGCGGTATCCATGTTCCAATAAGGTACATCGGTTAGGATGAAGTCGAACTCACCTTCAATCTCAGGCAGAACTTTGAGGCAATCACCTTGACAGGTTTGCTGCGGCGTCAACCCTTCAAGCTCACAGACTTTTTGATACACTTCAACCCATCGCGGCTCTATTTCTATCCCGACGGCCGATCGCTCGGAAATAGTTGCTCCTAAGAGAGTGCCGCCGACGCCCATCATTGGGTCGAGAACCCTGTCTCCTGCCTTGGTAAAGGTGCGAATAAGTTCGGCGCATAATTCGGGCGGCTTTTGACCGCCGTGTTGATTGCGCAATTTATGTTGGAAGCTTGAGGGGTAGGCTTTTGCTATTACTGAACGGCTCGAGAACGTCCATTCACGGCCTGTGAGGTCATTAAGTCGGTTGCCCTCAGAATAAAAGCCGCGGCTGTTACCCTCCGAATCAAATAATTCTATCGTTTCATGCTTTTTTTTCAACATTGGTGTAGGATTATGTTACGGGTTTCTAGAACGTTTTGCAATAGATGCCAATGTTATTCATTGACAGATCGTTGGCATCGAAGCTTAACGACAGCAAAAAGTAATGGAGGCTAAGATGAAAGTTTGTCAATCATGTAAGGCAGAGATGCCTGCGGATTTGGAAATCTGCGAAAGTTGTGGAGTCAAATATGAGATCGCCAAAAGACGTGGTGGGTTTCGAGGAGGATTATTTGTCCTCGCGCTTGTCATTCTTCTGGCAATAGGCGCGTTGGGTTATCGACTATTTTTCTCTCGAAATGGTGAGGAAGCCGCTCGCCTTTTACCTACAGGGTGCTGGATGGTAATTACAATCGATACCAATCCTTCGCCAACTCAGGCTAATCTATTCCTTCGCATTTCCGATGCGATGAAGCGTGAAGGATTAGACAAGCAAACGGAAGACTTATTGAGCAGCGTGCTTGGTCCGTCCAAGCTTGCGACTGAGCTGAGACCCTATATCAACAATAGCTTGGCTTTAGGGATGTGGGGATCAACGGTAACGGACACAAGTGGAGCGGTTATTTTAAACGTAACCAACGCGAAAGCTGTTGCTTCCATATTGAATAGCAAGAACATCTCCACGAAAGACAATGGCGTCACGATTTATAAGGCTCCAGACTCGGAAATTAGAATAGCGCTGGAGGGTTCGAATCTGATAATGGCGGTTAAACCTTCCGATATCCATAAGGTTTTGGAGGTTAAGGCGGGCAAGGTCATTTCTGTTGTGGATACGGCAGAGTTCAAGGAAGCGCGTAAAACGTTGCCTGAAGATGCGAGCCTAATGATTTTTGTCCAACCATCCGGAGTTCAGAAAGTTCAACAATCCTATAACCCAACATCAGTTATGGAATCTATTAATTCTACAGCTTGGTGTGGAGTTGGGCTTACAATGCGTGATGATGGATTGCTTGTAACAGGCAGAATGCCCTCGGGTGTAGTTAAAGGTCTCGAAGGGCTGAATGATATTCAAGCTCTAAGATATGGACCACTTCAAGCAATGCCTTCAGGAGCATACGGCTTCTATACCCTTTCTCAGCCAAGCAAGTTTTGGGAAGTAATTCGGGTAATGATGGCACAGAACCCCGAAGCGGCTAAACAAATTGATCAAGGGCTTGCTGATTTCGATCAGACAAGCGGACTGAGTTTTGCAAAAGATGTGCTTCCGGCATTTGCTGGTGAAGCCGCGTTAGCCATTTATCCCAGCACAAAAAATAATAAGAATCAGCCTGAGATGATGCTGGTCCTCGATTCATCGAATAATGCGACCCCCGGTCAGCTTATTGCTAAACTGACGGGGAACACCACGGCTTTACTTATGTTATCTAATGTCGCCGGATATAAACTAACAAGCGTTCAAGAAGAAGGCATAAAGGTTTATAAATTCAATAATCCGACAATGAAAGATATGGCTGGAGAATTTACCTGCGCTCAGATTGGAGATAAGCTCGTTATCACCACCTCTGGTGAGCTTTTAACACGAGCGATAGGATGTAAGACATCGCCTACCGGTTCTTTAGCGCAAGAGCCGACTTTCCAGAAAATGATGTCTCATGGAGTACATGGGGCGCAAATTTTGTATATGATTAATTTTCCCTCCATGATTACAGCAATTACCCAAGCGGATAATCCTACAGACAAACCGAATGAGGCTTCTCAAGCTTGGATAGATGCATTTAAGGATACAGCGGTTGTGAGCGGCAGTGTCAACAATAAGGAAGCCTTCAGCGAAGCCTTTATACCCGTTGATTGGGAGCATTTAGTCCATGCAATGGCTCTTGCCAGCAAACAGGCGCCAACACCCCCCACGCCTTCAGGCGGCGGAACGTGGTAAAGACATAAGCTATCAGTCATTACTCTCTGAAAAGTCCCCCTTAGAATAGGGGGGCTTTTCTGTGCGTCGATTCATGTTATTGATAAAAACATGGAATGTTTTATCATGAATAACTTTAGTTCGTTAAAGAAAGCGGGTCTGTTATCCGCGCTCATCTTACTCATTGCATTGGGTGCACAGGCTCAAAGAGATTTCAGGGTTAACCTCACAAAACATGGGCAAGATGTCGCTAACCTAGTTCCGTCTGACGCATGGTTAGTCATGACCTATGAGTTAATACCTGCGTCAAGTCAGGTAGCTCTATTCAATCGAATAAAGGAATCCCTCTCTCGTGAAGGGTTGAGCCAAAAAATTGATGAAGCAATCAACATGGCATGCAACTCAGTTCCGTTAATGAGAGATATTCATCCCTACTTTATCTCCAGTGTTACTCTTTGCATTTGGGGCGATCCAAACAAGCGAGCAAGTTCTGGTATGACCTTTTTCATCACGATTTCCGATCATTCTGCTGTCCAAAAAGCGCTCAAAGAGGATGCTGTTTTAACTACCATAGACGGCGTGAAAATATATAGCCTTCCTAACAGCAAGGAGTTACATTTCACCTTAGTAGGGAATTATTTGGTAATTTCTATGACCAAAGCAAATCTGGTTCGAATTGCTCGGATTTATGAAACTCCTTCAAAGTCCCTTATAAATTCGCCTGCCTTCCAAACTGCGCAAGCTTCACTGCCTATTGAATCGAATATGCAACTTTTCCTTAAAACTAATATCTTCAATAAATTCCCAAATAATACGCTGAAAACCCCAAAGCAGAAAAGAGATTTCGCTTTAGCTTTAAAGTGCTTAAATACTTGCCCGTGGGTTGCGATGTCCTGTGCCTTCCAAGATACAGGATATTCAATGTCGCTCAGCGTCCAACTCAATTCGACTATATTGAAATCTTTGAACACTCTTAATGCCATAACCCCGATTAGCCTTGAGAACGTCAGCTATTTACCTGAAGGTGCCATTAGCTTCGTTACAATATCACAGCCGAGCAAGTTATGGCCTTTGTTCATTGATCCTGCCGAGCAATATCCTGAATTGCTTAAATCGATGATTATGGAAATTGCAAAAATTGAAAAGGAAACAGGTCTCAAATTTAATGAGCAATTTCTTCCGAGCTTTGATGGTGAAATGACTGTCGGGATTTATCCTTCAGATACAAAAAAAGTTAGTCCGGAATGCATAGTTATACTTGGCTCTCAAAATGGCGCGAATCCGGCCGGCAGCGCTCAAGAGTATTTCAAGAATATTCAATCTGGACGTGTTCAGTTGCAGCCAGGGGATCGTTTAGCGCTATCGGCCATTCAGTTTGATGGAGAGACTATTTATAAATTGGTCGAGACCTCAACAATAAAAGCAAAAGTTTCTGGAAAGAAGCGTTCTCCTAGTGTCCCAGCTACTGAGGAAGATGTAACATACTTTTATCTTCCAGGTAATGACGTATTAGTCACCTCTCCTTCCAAGCGAGCCATTATGAGAACCATTGCTTGCAATCAGCAAAAGATTGGTTCAATCACTCAACAGCCCGCATTTAAGAACATGCTCTCTCAAAAATCTTCAAATGCCCAGGCTTTCATGATGTACGACATGTCCGTAATAGCCCAACAAGCGTTTAATTCCCCGCTAACCAAAATCGTGAACAATGCCTTCAACGGAGCTTGTGTCGTAAATGTTGGATATGATGGTTCAATGATCGAGGCCGATATGTTCGTCCCATTTGATTGGGATCAATATATCAGATCTGCCAAAAACCTTATGTCACAGTTCGAAAATAGGACAAACGAATCTTCACCACCAAAGACTTTACCAAAGAAGAAGAAGAAGTAATTAGCCCGTAATCTTCACCCAACTCCGGGCAGGGGATTGGTTCTATTAAGAGAAATAGGCTAGGGGCGAAGCCCCCAACGTGCCAAAGCTTTAGCGAAGGCACGTCACGCTGAGCGAAGTCGAAGGGTCTTCAGGAAGATTCCTCGACTTCGATCGGAATGACGTTCCGATGGAATGTATAAGAAAGACTACGGAGATCCCCTATAGCCCCCCTTGGAAAAGGGGGACATTCTGAAGCTGATAGCTGATAGCTTCTTAGCTATAAATCCGCAGTCGCAAGCGTGTCCAGCTCTAGGTCGCTGCGTTCGCCTTTTTGGAGGCGGTAATAGCCGGCGCAGGCGACCATGGCGGCGTTGTCGGTGCAGAGGATGGAGGGCGGGATCACTAAACGAAAACCGGTATCCTTTGCGGCGGTGCTCATTGCTTCATTAAGTCGTGAATTGGCAGCGACGCCGCCTACTACAGTGATCGTCTTAACTTTAACCTGCCGTGCAGCGGTGATTGTTTTAGTAACCAATACCTCGACAACCGCTTCTTGGAAGCTTGCTGCGGTATCATTCACATTCAAAGCTTTTCCTTGCGTATCCACATACCGCAACACCGCTGATTTGAGGCCGCTGAAGCTGAAATTGAGTGTGCCATCCATCCATGCTCTTGGAAACGGGATGGCATTTGGGTTGCCTTGTTTGGCAGCAGCATCGACTTTTGGCCCGCCTGGATAACCTAGTCCTAATAGCCTCGCCGACTTATCAAAGGCTTCTCCTGCAGCGTCATCCATCGATTGGCCAAGGAGATAGTAGTCGCCGTGACCTTTAACGAGCATCAACTCGGTATGACCGCCTGAGACGATTAGACACAGATAAGGGAATTCTAATTCGGGATCGACAAGGCGAGCCGAGTACATATGACCTTCAAGATGATGTACTCCGATGAGCGGCTTTTGAAGGGCTAATGCGAGAGTTTTGGCGGCGGCAACTCCGACGACCAATGCACCAACTAAGCCAGGGCGGTTGGTGACGGCGATAGCGTCCACATCATCAAAGGTCATTCCTGCTTCATCGAGGGCTTGTTGGATGACGGGGTTCATTCGCTCCACATGCATCCTCGCGGCAGCTTCGGGAACAACTCCGCCCCACTTGGCATGCATCTCGACCTGAGAAGCCACTACATTCGATAGAATGCGGACCCCATCCTCTAAGAGAGCAGCGGAAGTTTCGTCACAGCTAGTTTCGATGCCAAGGATGATCATTTGGCAAGCTCAGCGCGGTGCTTTGCGAGCATGGATTGGAATTCAGGAAAGCGCATATCTTCCGTCCACATAACAACCGCGTTTTCTTTGTTGTCGGGGTAGTAACGGCGACGGACAGCAACCGCTTTAAACCCATATTTCTTATACAGGTTTTGGGCGGCAAGGTTACTCTCCCGAACTTCGAGGGTGGCTTGCCTCATCCCTTTATCGATAGCCACATCAATCAGTTCGAGCAATATTTGTTCGCCGATCCGGCGTCCACGGTAAACGGGGTCGACCGCAATCGTGGTAATGTGCGCCTCATCGATAAGCAGCCACATTCCGCCATAACCAACGACCGAACCGGAACGCTTGGCGACGAAATAAAAGGCCGAACTGTTAGTTAGCTCGTTGGCAAAACTGGTGTGATGCCATGGAAGCGTAAAAGAACGCTTCTCAATCTCCCACACGGTGGGCAAATGTTCGGTGAGCATTTGCTCGAATGTTACATCCTCAATAACAGTGGACATTTATGGTGCAGAGTGTAGCACAGAGTGAGTTCACTGTCAACCACGAATTTAGCCGGTATCCAGTTTATAAAGTTCCACGGGGTTGTCATAGAGCCATTTTTGGGCGATTCTAATGGCTTGGGTTTCCGTTAATTTCTTATTTGCAATTCGATTAGCCAGTACCCCGGCGA
>JBAXQP010000002.1 GCA_037131655.1 bacterium
AATATAGGCGCAGGCACTTATGCGGCCTTCACTGTAAAATCCCTTAATGAGCTAAAACAGGCTTTTGGCGAGGCTTACGCCTGGGTAAAAGCCCATTCTGAATGGAAAAACCTCTGTGACTATCTTCATACCGGCAAATGCGAGTGCGCCACCTATCCGTGGTTCGAACTCTACACCGATGAGTACCCCAAAACCGGCAAACTCTATATTTATGCCCCTATCAAACCGGCTTAGTAGGTTTTGAATAACTCCACATTGCGAAGTTTGGCGGGGCGGTCGGAGTTGGTGATTTCTACGGCTACTTTAAATGCGACCACTGGAGGGATACGGCAAATGGCTTTATGGCCGATGTTTTCTCCCTTATATACCGTAATCATCTCCTCGCCATACCAGGGACGGATTTTGATTTCAAAACTTCGAATTGCTTCGCCTTCAGTAAGGTCCTCTTGAATCACGACATGGTCGATATTGAACGGCTTTGGTGGGACATACTGCCAGCCTGTTTCCGTAACCTCCCCATCGTTCATGCAAGCGAAAGGTTGGCTAAATCGACGCTTAACTTCTGCGCCGAATTCCAGCAATCGCGCATGATCACCATCGGGCAATAAACCGCGTCGGTCGGGGCCGATATTGAGCAATAAATTCGCCCCACGGCCGACCGATAAATAGTAAAGCCCCATTAAAACATCGAGCGATTTGACGGTGTGCACATCGGAATCACTGTAGAACCAGTTACCCCAGCGCATCATACAGTCGCACTCGGCAGGCAGCCAGCGCACTTCTTCTGCGTTATCAACCACTTGGGCGTTAGAGGTAAACGGGACTGTATTCCAATTCGGCAACTCAGCCATGCCCATCTCGTTTCCGACCCATCGGTAATCGGGATCGCCCATGCTGAAAACCAAAATATTAGGCTGAAGCCGCCGAATCTCGCCGACGATACGCTTCCAATCATACACATGGTCCCCTGACCCGCAGCCGTCGAACCAGAGCATATCAATCTCGCCGTAGTTGCCCAGAAGCTCGCTCACCTGGTTGATGAAATGGTCATCATAAGCATTTTCATCTTCATACACCGGCGAACCCCATTCAGCCGGTGAGTAATAGAAGCCAATCTTGATGTCATTCTTACGGCAGGAGGTCACAAACTCGTCTACCACATCGCCTTTACCCTCTTTCCAGGGGGTTTGGGCAACGGTGTAGTTGGAGAACTTAGAAGGCCAGTTGGCGAACCCATCATGGTGCTTGCACACAAATACAGCGTATTTCATCCCCGCTTCTTTGACCGCTTCAACCCAGTTATTGGCATCAAATTGGCTCGGAGTAAACCCCTCCGCCGGCATCGGCTTGCCATCCCAGTCCAAATGCCCTTCATAAAACGTTCGAATCCCAAAGTGAAGGAATAATCCCATCTCCCAATCCTGGTATTCAAGTTGTCGAGGGGTAGGAATAGCGGTCGGTAAATAGCCTGGCATAGTCATTTCCTTTCTAAGTTCTCAAAAAGTATGGCACATGAATAGGTGAATGAGAAAGATTCACTTGTACAAACTACCACTAAATTACAGTCCTACGGACAACCGTCTTGCCAGCGGCTGTTTAGCACTCTTCGGGTAGCCTTGTAACGGCAATAGAGGGAACCTTTAGTGGTCGAGTTTCCGATAGAATTTAAAGGATAACTCTGCGCATGACCGTCAGTTGAGAGGACGACAGCACCGCCAGTATGTTGATCACCATTAATATCGTAAGTAGTCGGAACATATGAACCATCATTGACGGTGGTAGCGCTCTCATCATAGAGCAGGAAGGTGTCAGAAGGGAAATTTACATACGCCAATGATTTTTTGACTAAAGTGTAATTTATCGTATAAGTGACTTGGGCGATTCTGCCATCGAACCACTCGGAAGCACCCGCCTTCCAGCGCAATTTATGCACTTTTTTATAGTTGGATGGGCAGTGGTAAATCTGTATATTCTTGGTGTATGTCCACAGACTGCCCAAATTTGGATAAGCGATTTCATCACATGGGCTGCAATTGCCAACCCAAGCATCACTAGGAAAGTGTTCGTTCCAATCTCCAGCATATAGCATAAAACCACGGCCAAGCTGGCCCATATTGCTCGTGCAAGAGGCCAAGCGCGCCTTTTCCCTGGCTGCGGCAAAGACAGGAAAGAGAATCGCCGCCAAGATAACGATAATCGCTATCACCACCAGCAATTCAATTAGTGTGAAACCTTTTGTTTTGAGATTGGTTTGCATTGAATTTCTTCCTAAAAACACTATACCATAATCACTTTTTTAATTCGACGTAGACAGCTCTAGCTACGAATAGTGTCAGGAACGTGAATAAGAAAGCCAAACGGATCGCGAAGCTGAAACCGTATGTATGGAAATCCTTGAACCCAAGGTAAAAGAACCATAAGGCCACAAAGCCAAGGACGAATACGAAGGCTATGGCAGCGAATTTGGCAGCGTTCTCACCGAATGGTGAATTCATCCGCTTCCTCCTAGGGTGTGTGACGGGAGCCTGGTGAGTTGAGAGGGATTCCGGAGTCGCAGAGTGGGCATTTATCAGGCTCGTAGCTTTCTGCAGGAGTCGTCCACAAGGCTTCCGTTCGTACGCCAAAATCGATTGGCTTGCCCGAACGGTCAACAAGCAGTCCGACACCGACCACTTCTGCCTCCAAAGCTCTCAGACAATCGATCATCTCTTGGACTGATAGACCCGTTGTCAAGACGTCATCGACAACTAAGACACGAGTTCCTTTTGGGAAAGAAGCGCCTCGACGCAAAGCTCGCTTTTCGCCTTCACGCTCGATATAGATAGCATTAGTTTTAAGATGGCGCGCAACTTCGTAGGCGATAAGCACCCCGCCAACCGTTGGGCCGGCGACTAACTCGACTTGTGATTCGGCAAAGCGCTCAGCAAGCTGTTCACAGCACGGACCGAGGTATTGAGGCCGTTCTAAAATCCTGAACTTTTCGAAATAGGTTCCGCTATGCTTGCCGGACGACAGCTTAAAATGGCCTTTTAGGATCGCTCCGCTTTCAAGGAACATTGTCTCAATCGTTGTCGACATCTTAACTTCTCCGCGTCCCCTTTTTGAGCATTTGGACAAAATCTGAAAACTGAGCTTCGAAATCAGGACAGGTGTGGTTCTTTGCAATAAATTCAACTATCGCGCTGCCCACAACCGCACCGTCAGCAAAGTCGCTAATTTGCGAAACATGATCCGCATTAGAAATTCCAAAGCCGACTACGACCGGTTTATCGGTTGCAGAACGAACGCGAGATACTAACTCGGACACTTCTGGAGGAATATCACTGCGGGATCCTGTCACCCCAGTGCGCGAGACGCAATAGACAAATCCCGATCCGGACTCACAAACAATTTGAATTCGTTTGTCAGTGCTCGTTGGGGCGAGCAGAAAAATGGTGTCCAAGCCGTTCTGACTAGCGGTTTCGAGCCACTCAGACGCTCCCTCAGGGGGCAGGTCGGTGAGGATCACTCCATCGAGTCCGGCTTGACCCGCATCAAAAGCAAATCGGCTCAGTCCATATTGAAGCACAGGGTTGAAGTAGGTCATCGCGATTAAAGGGGTTTGATAGTCTGCGCGAAGCTCTTTAACTAATTTCAAAGTATGCGCGGGAGTCGTGCCCGCCAACAATGCGCGTTGAGCGGCCGCTTGAATGACCGGTCCATCAGCAAGAGGATCGCTGAATGCGATGCCAAGTTCCACGACATCAACACCCGCTTCAATCAAGGTACAGACAGCTCTTTTGGAAATCTCATAATCAGGATCGCCGACCGTTACATAAGCAACTAGGGCGGCTTCGTTTTTAGACTTCAGGTTTTGAAAATGTTGAAATATTCTACTCATTAGCTCGCTTTATATCAGAAGTAAGCCTATTTTGGCAACAAAAAGGTAGTTTGTCAAGTTGTCATTTCCGCTTCGTCTAGGAGTAAATATTTTCAAAAATATTGCTGTAGATATTACCGGCGTTATGGAAAATGATTTATATGGGCAAGGAAGCCCAAATAGCAACCTAAGAGGAATGGATTCCTAATGTATGTTCCCATAGAAGAACCATTGGTATTACGCCCAATCTGGCAATCACCCTTAGGTGGTACACGTATACTAGTAATTGATCCTAATCCCTCAGCAGGCTCAAGCATGTGCGAGTCGCTCAATGACGTCAATTATCAAGCTACGCTTCTAACATCGCCGAATGAAGTATGGTCACTCTTCGCAGTTGAGGACTTCGACCTGGTGTTCATTAATGTCGATACTCCGGGGATGGGTGGCTTTGAGCTGTTAAAGCAATTCCTTAAAACCAAGCCGCATTTACCAATCGTGTTAACTTCTGATTCACCGAGTACTGAGATGATGCGCCACGCAATTATCGAAGGGGCATCCGATTTCATCGTCAATAATCATAGCTATTCGGAACTAGCAATCGTCGTTGAACGCAACCTTATCCGTCAATCACTCAAGCATCGTAAAGAAATCGATCACAAAATGGAGATTCAGCGCACACAGCGTGGACTTCTTGAAACGCTCTTAGGAATTATCGACACGCGCGATCCCGAAACTGAAGGACATTCGGAAAGGGTTGCCGCTTTTACGATGGTGCTGGCTCAGCAGATGAAGCTTGGAATTGATGAACTTATTAATATTGAACGGGGCGCTCTTTTGCATGATATAGGCAAAATAGGGGTCTCGGACAGTATCTTGTATAAGCCGGGGGCTTTAAATGATGATGAGTGGGCGCTCATGAAAGAACACCCACTCATCGGTTACCGAATGTGTGCACGCTTTGAAGCGTTGCACCAAGCTGCTAATATTGTCTTGCACCATCATGAGCGTTATGACGGGACTGGTTACCCCCATAAGCTGAAAGGCGATGAAATCCCTTTAGGTGCGCGCATTTTCGCTGTTGCGGATGCTTTTGATGCTATTACTTCTTTTAGACCATATCGTCCGGCAGCCCCAATGGAATATGCTTCCGAAGAGGTCTGCCGAAATAGCGGTTCGCAATTCGATCCTCAAATAATCGAGGTCTTCAGTGCGATCCCTCTGGCCACGTGGCAAGAAGTACGTTCTCTTGTCAATCAGGATTACCTAATTGACAAAGCTGCATAATACAATCAGGCTATAAATAATACAACCAACGTCGCTTTGTTATTACGCCGCAACTTTTAATACTGCGTTCTAAACCAATTCGCCAAACCTAGGCTGTTTAATCAACCTTGAAATAATTAGTTTATAATGGCGTCATTACTGTCGAATCTTCGCGTTGGAGCCCAAACATTGCCTTGAGCATCCCGACTAGTTTGCGTCTTGCCAACACCGACCGATGGCAAGATTCACATCTAGTTAAGTGGATTTCAAACCTTTCAAGCAGTTGGGGATCAGTAAGCTCGCCATCAACATATGATTGCAGCTTTCGCCCAATCTGCTCACATTTCACATCTTTACCTCCTCCTCCAGAACGGACATAACACTCCGATCGCCTTGCAATCGGTCAAGCGCCCGTGAGATACGTTTTCGGACGCAATCCGCCGAGAGGTTCACTTTCGCGCCAATCTCTGTATAGTTCAGCTCGTGATAGTATTTTTGCTCGAGAAGCTCGCGATCGAGTGGTTCCAAACAAGCAAGAGCTTTCTCAAGTAATGCAATGTGCCCATTTACCACACTATCGAATTGATTCTCGCTAGTGAGAGTTTCCGTCACTGTTTCCAGTGGGATGGATTTGATGCGTGATTGCTGTCTCATCCAGCTTATACTGCAGTTGCGAGCAATTGCACATATCCATGGATAGAGTGGTCTTTCGGGATCGACGGTAGACATACCTTCGAAAATACGAAGTAGACAATCTTGAGTAATGTCTTCTGCTTCTTCTGACGTACTCGTATATTGCCGCACCAAATAGAAGACTTGATATCTCAGTCGATCTGCGAGCGCACTCCCGGATAGCGAATCGCCACAGATATACTGAGCCAGTAATTGAGATTCCGGATTAGGATAGACGATAAGGCTCACTTCTCTCCTCCTTTTTCATATCGCCAACACAAACGGACGGAGCCTAATTACGGATTCGCTTTGCAGGGTTAATAACGGACAATAGCCCGAAAAATCCAACAAAACTAACAGTAAATTCGGAATCCCCGTTGTCCTTGAAAAGAAGTTCCTTTCCCGTGTAGCTACTAATCGAGACCTTCCTTAACTATCGCTACTCGGTTACGAAACGACCCGGAACATCAAAAACAACTGATCCGTTGCATCAGCTTAAGCTGGCTAATGTGTACCCAGCTCTTCAACCCATACTCTAAGCATTTCGGCTTGGCTCCAGGCCTGAGCGATGCATCCTACCGGATGATGCGGTGGATCACCGTCAAATATCTCGCTTATATAGCCCATACCTGCCTCTTTGAGGTGTTCGCGCAGGGATACCATCATTCTTCGTGCCCCTGGGCGATCTTTCGTTACGGCAATATACGCTTCAATAAACGGACCCATCAGCCAAGGCCAAACCGTACCTTGATGGTAAGCAGCATCTCTTGATGCCTGAGAACCCGAATAAGTTCCGATATAACTCGGATCATCCGGTGAAAGCGTTCTCAAACCATAAGGTGTCAACAGATTAGACTGAATGACCTCTATCACTGACTCTGCCTGCTCTTTAGCAGCGGGCGCAAACGGCAGACTGATTGCAAGCACCTGATTTGGCCGAAGAGAAGTATCAGGTGGGCCATCACTAATTACATCGTAAAAATAACCCTTTTCTTCATACCAGAACTTCTCGCGGAAACTAAGCTCCGCCAAACTTGCTGCTTGTTCGTATTCCTTAGTAGGTTGCCCCAGTTTGCCAGCCAGCCATTCCATTATGCGCAGGAAATTAATCCAAAGCGCGTTAATTTCTACGGGCTTGCCGATTCGAGGCGTTACGACCCAGTCCCCTACTTTTGCATCCATCCAAGTCAGTTGAACACCAGGTTCTCCTGCACTTAGTAGGCCATCCTTTTCTACAATTACATTATACAACGAACTTTGGCAATGTCCAATAAATATTTTACATAAAACTGGCATGATTACCAGGGCAAAATCTAAATCCCATCTAATTGACAGGTATTTGTAGATCGAATTGGCATACCAGAGCGTCGCATCAACCGTGTTATACTCCGGAGGCTGGCCTTCTCCAGGAAAACGATTGGGAATTAGCCCCTTATTAACATGCTTTGCAAAGGAGAGCAAGATATCACGCGCTTCGTCATACCTCTTGGTGGTCAGGCATAACCCAGGAAGCGCAATCATCGTATCACGCCCCCAATCTGTGAACCAAGGGTAGCCTGCTATCACAGTAGTCCGATCGGGGGCTTTGACCAAAAATGCATCGCAATTCTGTGCTAAAAGCTGAGCAACAGGGTCTTTAAGCCCACTTAATGCAACCAAATCAGCCAAACGCTTCCGTTCTGCTGACAAAGCGGCATCTACATCCGTCTCAACCTCTTTTAGCTCAGTAGTAAAAATCATTACAGCCCGTTCGCCAGGTGTTAAATAATAGGAACAGGCGATAGGATTGTAGAGGTCTTCCAGACTATCGAGTCCTCGCTCACGCTCTCGAAGATGCTCGAACTGGTAGTACCATACTTCAGTTTCAGTAATGGTTGCGTTAGGGGCCATCATCTTAAGTGGGGGGAAATTCTTATCGTAAGTTATTGTGATTGTCTCTTTATCGATCTTTTCATCTAACGGGAAGCCAGGCCGTGGATGCATTTCTTCATGATAGTTCTTATAGGCGATTAAAGGCGAAAGGGTTAAGCGAATCGGCTTGTTCCCCTGAAGCTCATAGGTGACATAAGTGGTGTTCTGTCCATGAGCCATCCAAACGCGCTTTATAAGCGTTGAATTCCCAGGAAGGCCGTAATACCATGACGGCTCCGGGTTTAAGAGAAACTTTTGCAGGTGCAGATACCCCTGGGGATAGACCGCGTCTGGATACTGGTTGGCGTTTAGCAAAAACTCTTGGCCACTCAGCTCAACTTTTGCATCTAAAGAGGAGACAAGCACAAACCGGTCAGTAGGCGGCACAAGCGCAGCTACAAGAAGCCCATGATATCGCCTCGTATTAGCTCCCGCCACTGTGCTCGATGCATATCCGCCAATGCCGTTAGTGACGAGCCACTCCCGCTGTGAAGAAACACCAAAGTCAGTGCATTGAACAGAATCTAGTACAATTTGCATGTCTTACCTCGTAAAGTTCCCGATAACCTTAAACCCCATTTAAGCCTATCTTTATATATGGTATTGCAGTTGGAGCCACTCCCAAAATGGAGGTGACGCCTATATGCTGGTTGCACAAGCCAAAGAGTTTATCGGGCAAACGTGCGAAGTGACCTGGGCCGACCGATACGGAAATAGAACGTCCGAAACGGTGAGCGTTGACGATGTAACGTTTGTTCCGATGTATGGCGCTTGTATACTTACTTCCAGTGGGGACATCAGATTGGACCGAGTCGTTGAGATAAGCGCGGTCTTTTTAGAGGCCGCTTAGGTCCATGCGCTTACGTGGTGCGAGATCAGAGTGAGAGCGATAGACATGAGGCACGAAGCTAAATCCTTTAGCCCATCGCCTTTCCGCTTTAATCTGATACGCACCGC
This sequence comes from bacterium, assembly GCA_037131655.1. NCBI lineage: Bacteria > bacterium. The sequence goes on from JBAXQP010000002.1 coordinate 8,663, forward strand.
GTAAGACGCTATTTAACCTGCTTCTCCGCTGCCAACCGTTCCCACTTTTCAACTGTTCTCACAGCTTCACGCCGGCGATCAACTGCCTGCTCTACTTTCATAGTCAGCAATTCATAAACATCCACGCCAGGAATATTCTTCTCAAGATAATCAAAAGCGCCACGCCGCATACACTCAACAGCATTCGCAACATTGCCGTATGCTGTAAGCACAATCACTTCCGCAAACAGATCGCGTGAAATTGCCGCCTGGAGCACTCGCAGGCCGCTCTCGGCGTCATCCATCGACATATCTGTCACAACAGCGTCAAAGGGGGTCTCAGAGAGGATTGTTCTTATCGCCCCCGCTTCATCCCCCGCCGTAGTAACGTCATAACCGGCACGCTCCAAACGACGCCTTAACGCGTTTAATATTTGTTCCTCATCATCAATCACGAGTATTCGATGCATTACCATTATTCCTTCCATTCTTGTTGCTGCGCAGTGGCAGATAAATAACGAACCGCGCACCTTCTCCAGGGGTCCCGTCTTCAACAATAACCCCTTCGTGCGCATCTACAATACCTTTTACGATGGAAAGGCCCAACCCCATTCCCTTTACTCGCGAAGAATTGAACGGATTGAAAATCCGTTTCTTGCGTTCATGAGGCACGCCTGGCCCTTGGTCTTCAACTATTATTCGGACGTAAGATCTTCCTCGCGCTAGCGCTAAATTCTCTGGTACGCCCTCCGGAGGTACTAATTCATTACTGATCTGTATGATTCCTTCTTCTTGAAAATGCAATGAATTTTCAACCAGCTCAGTAAATAGACGTTTCAACTTGGTAACATCAGCCTGAATTACAGGAAGATCTTCACAAAGATTAAGTTCCAGTTTTACATTACTACGTTTAGGATAAAACTCCTTCATTGTTTCGCGAAGAAGACACGTTATTTCCACATCTTCTTTATTTAGCTGTGTTGCCATCACAAATCCACGAAATTCGGCAAGCACACCCTCTAGCCTGGTTATACCGCGTCGAAGGCTCAACGCTAATTCTCTATACTGATCAGTGTGATCTCCCGGTTCATTCGTTAGGTACATGAGTTCATTCATATCACCACCGATAGCAAAAGCGCTGTTGCCCAAAACATGCGCTGCCTTCGCCGATAACTCACCCCAAGCAGCCATTCGTTCCGCCCTCAAAAGGCGTCCCAACATTCGGATCCCCTCTAACCCAGCGCCAAGCTGGCCCGCAATCGCGGTCAGCACTTCCTCATCCTCTTCCGTAAAAGCATTTTTGAGCCAACGATTCTCGCTCTTTCGTCTGAGGACCCGAATAACTCCAACGCATCGGTCACGCGTTAAAATCGGCACCGCAAGAAATGCCCCAATCTCTTCCATGGGCAGTTCCAAATGTCTTCCCTCCCAGCGTTGATCGTGCTGAGGGTTTTCAGCTCGGACAGACTTGAAATTAGCGACAACCCACCCCGTAAGCCCTTCACCGATCGAATAGCGAGCGATGTTCACCTTATCCAGAAGATCTCCACGCGAAGCGCGTAACACTATCTGCTCGGTAGCTTCATCAAGCAAGAAAATTGAACTTGCTTCAAAACGAAGCAGCGCCTCAGTCACTTGCATCACCTGGTCGAGCAGTGATTCCTCATCAGCGCTAATTGGCAGAGACATGCCGATTTTCACCAACGCCTGCTGGTGCTTTAAATACCTATTGAGCTGAAGATGAAGCGCAACGAGTGAAGCCAGCGATTGAAGCATCTGTACATGCTCATCATTAAAAGAATTCTTCTTATCTCGTTCAACATTCAAAACGCCGCGAACACGATTATGGGCATCGAGAACCGGCACGGCTAATTCACTTTGTGTGCGATCGGACATTGGTAAGTAATGTGAGTCCCGATTAACATCTCCAGATAAATAGGGGCGTCCAGTTGCAGCTACGAATGGGGTAATTCCCTTCCCTGAGGCATCGGTAACAACAAGTTCAAAAGTCTTCTTGTTGTCAGGCCACCCTTCACCAATAGTGCACCGGAAAAGCATCTTCCCAACCTGTTCGTCAACCAACGCAATCGCCGACCAGTTAGCCCCCGTACATCGAAGCGCTTCAGTCGCAACCGCGTGAAGCACCTTCTCCGTATCAGGCTCGTTCAATACCATCTGTGATAGGTTCTGAATGGCTGACAGAATCTGCATGCCCAAAAGTATACCTTCTCAACCAAAGCCAATCAGCCTAGTGCGTATTACGTATTTACGGATAAGGTGATAGGTGATGGGGGCCGTAAGTTGGTATTTCAGATGGCGGAAGTTAGCCTGATTCGAGGGCTGTCTTTTCAAATGCTCGAAAGGATACATCAACTTGAGTCAGTACCGAGGTGATGGATAGCCCCACTCGTGCTATGAACGGGGAAACACAAAACCAAACCGATGGGAGTGCATCTACACCCTGTCGGTATCTTGTGGTGTGGAGTTTACGACGCCAAAACAGACCCTTAAGTCGACTTTTCAATGAAAAATATATCCAAAAAAGAAAAAATGAAAATAAATATACTTATCATGGCTAATTATGTGCGGTTTCGCTTTCTCAAAGCGTATACATAATAGAACGAAAAATTGGTTTCTAAGTAAACCGCCCTAAAACATGCGAACTGAGAAACCATACACAAAGGGTTCTAAATATCATATTGGTTTCTGAACAAGAAGAGTCGATTGCTTGAGACAGGAGTCTCAGATTCCACGAAAATATTCGAATCGTGAAAGTTCTGCAATTGGCTCCCTGGCATTAGAGCCAGGGAAGGAGAAGTTCGATGAAGTCACGAGTATCACTAGCCTTGGCAATAGCCGTTCTAACGGTATTAGTACGTCCTGCGCTTGGCGTAAACCTACTTGTACAGGACGGGTTTGAGGTTAATAACCTAGCCCCCCTCGGGAGCATTGTAACACCATTAACCCCAGGAATCTGGGGATACGAGAATTCTTCTGATGTAAATACGGGCAACAGCGGCATCCTTCCTCGGACCGGTAGATGGATGCTCGAAATGAATACTGGCGCCGGTTCTTATACGCAGACACTCCAATTCGCTGACATTAGTTTGTACCCCACCTTACAGGCGACAGCCTATTTTAACTCGGATGCGCCAGGCGCTAGCGCCTCGATCGTCTTGAGTTATTGGGCGGGTATCAACAGTTGGAACACCAGCATCAGCCTAGACTCCTACAGCTTAACTCTCGATAGCAACCCGTTGACATGGGAAGCAATTAACTTCGTTTCGTCACGGCCATCCGGTGCCACTTGGGTCGGCTTCCAGGTAGCTTTCCTCGAAAGCTCGATTCAAAACACTGCAGGGTATGTGGACGACGCATCACTCGTTCCGGTTCCAGAGCCGAATAGTATGCTGGCTTTGGGTACTGGTCTGTTTGGTCTATGCGGCTTACTGAGGCGCAGAAAGTAGTATCTATACTACGCTAGAAGATGTCTAAGAGCGGCAGCTTAAGCTGCCGCTCTTTTCAATGCTTTCTCAAAAAACCTCACTCTGTAATTCTTAAACAATTCTACCTAGTGCGTAGTACGTATTTACGGATAAGGTGATAGGTGATGGGGTCCGGAGTCATTCTCATTGTCATTGTCATTGTCAATAAAACTACCCGTATAACCCTGTGTAGGCCTCTGGGCCGTATCGAAGGGCGGTCAGGATTAGCAATCAGATAGGCCAGGAGGAGGTTGCTTCGGCACAAACCGCCTCGCAATCACACATCAAAAGCACTACGATCCCTTACCATGCTTCCACCCGCTTGTAGAACGGGGGATGGGGAGGTCTTCGGAGAGTTGGGGCATTTCGGCGGGTAGGGGTACCTTGTAAGAAACGGGGAGACTAAATTGTTTGACAATCTCCTCCAATTTAGCGGTAGCTTCCGAATGCATGCGCTCTAGTTCGTTCTGCATCTCCGAGCGCATTTCCTCCATCTGCTCTTTCAGACGAAAAATAACCTCGACACCGGCCAAATTGACCCCCATCACCTGTGTCAATGTTTGGATCTGGCGAACGCGCATGATGTCCGATTCGGAATATAGACGGTTCTTTCCTTTAATCCGAGCGGGACGGATAAGTCCCAAACGTTCATATAATCGAAGGGTTTGAACATGCACGTCGCACAATTTAGCGGCTACGCTAATCATGTAGACCGGCTCAGAGCGGGCATCTTTTAAATTATCATTCTCACTCATCGCTGCTTGCCTGCCTTTGATGCATTATTCCTTGCTCTTAGCCAATTCCGTTAGGAGTTCCCTCTCGCGCGCGGTTATTTGTTTCGGAACGGTAATTTTAATTCGCGCGTAAAGGTCACCACGCCCTCCACGCAACGTGGACATTCCCTGTCCACCAAGCTTATAAACCTGACCGGATTGAGTTCCAGGCAATACTCGCATCGAGACTTTGCCCGTTAATGTCGGCACATCTGATTGCGCCCCTAAAATTGCATCCGTATAGGACACAGGCACATCAATATATAAATCGCTTTCTTTACGTTCAAAAGTCGCATGCGTTTTAAGACGAACGCGAAGATAAAGGTCGCCTCGTCGTCCATCGGAACCTGCTACGCCCTGACCTGATATTCGAATTCGCTGACCTTCTGAAATCCCTGCCGGCGCCTTCACTTCAACTCTGCGGGATGATTCGACTTGCCCAACTCCTCGGCATTGATTACACATTTGAACGTTTGTCTGACCTGCCCCTCCACACGTAGGGCAGGCAGCATTCATTCCGAAAAACCCTCTATCCCGCATACGCCCTGATCCACCACAGGTGGCACATATCTGAGCGTTGGTTCCCGCAACTGCCCCAGCCCCTTTACAGGTTGGGCAAGCATCTTCAGAAGACAGCACAAGTGTTCTCGTAACGCCGTTAAACGCATCTTCCAAAGTGAGTTCAATTATCTGCTCAATATCGGAAGGGGGTGTGCGAGATGATCGGGGCTGACCTCCAAATCCACCAAGAAAAGTCTCAAAGATATCGGAGAACCCACCCCCGCCAGGACCTTGCTGTCCAAATCCGCCAGGGAAACCACCCTCTTGATGTTGAGCCTGACCACGGTTGACTGCCTCCCAATCGGCGCCAAAGTGGTCGTACTGCTGGCGTTTTTCGCCATTACTCAGCACTTCATAGGCTTCACTGATCTGTTTAAACTTTTCCTCAGCCTGTTTGTCCTCAGGATTCACATCTGGGTGATATTTTCGAGCTAGCTTGCGATAAGCCTGCTTAATATCTTTATCCGATGCGTTCTTGGGCACTCCCAGTATCTCGTAATAGTCTTTAGCGGGCATAACCGCATGCCTCCGGACGGATTCAGGTGATAGGTCTTAAGTGTTAGAATCCGGAAATCTTAATCTTATCCGGAAATCCCTATAGTCCCCCTTGGTAAGGGGGACTGGGATTGGCCTAATTATTTGTTATTTCTCTTTGAATTCAGCGTCGATTACTTCTTCGCTAGAACCTTGTTGGCCTTCAGCGCCATCTTGAGGTGGTACTTGACCGGAACCATCTGTTTGTCCATCAGGACCGGCTCCTGTGGTCTTGTATATCTGTTCCGCAAGCTTATAGGATTCTTGTTCGAGCTGCTGCATCAATGTGCGAACGTTATCCATATCGTTGCCCTGAATAGCGTTGCGCAGATCATTGACCATATTCTGCAGCCGATCTCGCTCCATGCCTTCAATCTTATCGCCAAGGTCTTTCAGGTTCTTTTCGACGTTATAGGCAAGCGAATCAGCTTTGTTCTTCGTCTCGGCATCCTCTTTAACCTTTTCGTCCTGATCCTTCATCGCTTCGGCTTCCTTCACCATGCGGTCGATCTCATCTTTAGTAAGAGTTCCCGCTCCGGTAATGGTAATGCTCTGCGATCGGCCGGTACCGAGGTCTTTCGCCGCAACATTCATTATGCCGTTGGCATCGATGTCAAATGTGACCTGTACCTGTGGAACATTTCGAGGAGCCGGAGGAATACCGGCCAAATGGAACCTTCCAAGCGACTTGTTGTCACGCGCAAGCGATCGTTCTCCCTGAAGTACGTGAACTTCCACTTCAGTCTGACCGTCAGCAGCAGTTGTATAAGTACGCTCTCGCCGCGTGGGGATAGTCGTATTACGTTCGATGAGCTTGTCTGTTACGCCGCCAAGGGTTTCAACACCCAGAGAAAGCGGTGTAACATCAAGAAGGACAATATCTTTAACTTCACCACCCAAAATACCCGCTTGAATAGCTGCGCCGACAGCAACGACTTCATCCGGATTCACGCTCTTGTTAGGTTCTTTATTGGTCAGCTTGCGAACCAGGTCTTGTACCATCGGCATACGAGTACCGCCGCCAACAAGAATGACCTCATCGAGTTTGCTCGCGTCAATCTTCGCATCAGAAAGAGCCTGTTCGAAAGGTTTCTTCATCCGATCAACCAAGTCGCGAGTCAATTCTTCGAACTTTGAGCGGGTGATTGCTATATCCAAGTGGCAAGGCTCGTTATCAACTGCCGTAATATAAGGCAGATTGATTGTGGTTTGGACAACATTTGACAGCTCCACCTTAGCACGCTCTGATGCTTCGCGAAGTCGTTGAAGAGCTTGGGCATCCTTTCGCAGATCGATCCCGTTCTGTTTTTTGAACTCATCTGCTAAGAAAGTGACTATTCGGTCGTCCCAGTCGTCGCCGCCCAGGTGGGTATCGCCATTAGTCGATAGCACCTCAAAAACACCTTCTCCAACATCCAAAGCGGAGACGTCGAAGGTTCCGCCGCCTAGGTCCCAAACGATGATCGTCTCATGCGCCTTTTTATCGAGACCGTAAGCTAATGAAGCGGCAGTTGGTTCGTTGATGATACGCAATACGTTTAAGCCAGCAATTTCGCCGGCGTTTTTAGTTGCTGTTCGCTGAGCGTCGTTAAAGTATGCAGGAACAGTGATGACCGCCTGAGTAACCGGTTCGCCCAGATAAGCCTCCGCATCAGCTTTGAGCTTTTGGAGGATCATCGCTGAAATCTCCTCCGGAGAGAATTCTTTACTAAGGACCGGGATAGACACTCTCGCATCGCCATTTGAACCGCGAACGATTTTATAAGACACGCGCGAGCGCTCTCCTTCGACTTCTTCGTAACGTCTACCCATAAATCGTTTGATGGAACTGACAGTGTTTTCAGGGTTAACAACCGATTGGCGCTTTGCCAAGGCTCCCACTAACCGTTCGCCTGTTTTTGTAAACGCTACAACTGAAGGACAGATGCGACCACCTTCGGTTGTCGAGATCACAACCGGCTCGCCACCTTCCAATACAGAAACGACTGAGTTAGTCGTACCTAAATCAATGCCTACAGTTTTTGCCATGATGATATACCTCCGCGTAATGATCTCAATAAAACTTTAAGATAACAGGCAGCACATTGATTGCTCTCTACTATTATCTCTGACTATCCTGTTAGTATAATACCTGCGTCTATTATTGTCAAGTTCCCAATAATCATTTTAGGCATAAACGGGGTGATTTTTAGAGGGGAAGGTTTTGGCAGTGCTTAGGAAGTTTCTTCCTCAGTAGAAACGGGGTGCTCATGAATGCGGGATACCGCTGCTACGCCTATTATTAGATAGATTAAAATGAACCCAAGAGCTACTCGCCAACCGAGGCCGTGGCCGTAGATGCGGTTGATCTTATCGCCAAGCGGACCTACTGCAGGAGCAATGACCTGTGGCAAAGTCCATGCTAGGTGCCAGATAGCCATATATCGCCCAGCTTCGCGAACGGGTACCAAATTAACCGCTAAAGCCCAATCCACTGCCGCGAAAGCCCCCCAACCAATGCCGAATAAGACACCCACAGCATAAACCCACATAACCGATTCCACAAAGAGAAACCAAAGAACCGCAATCCCTAAAATTGTGCACGTAAAATATAGAACTTTCTTCTTGCTATACCTATCAGCAGCAAGTCCTGCAGGCCAGTTGCCTAAAAGTCCCGCCCAAGTTGCGGTTAATAGCAAAATGCTCGTTGAACGAAGAGCATTCTCGCCCAGACCGATTGAATCGCGCATATAGAAATAAAGAAAGAATGTCGCTGTATAAAAGCCGAGGTTTATGAAGAAGCGCGAGACAATCAGCCAGCCGAAATCTGCATTACCTTTCAGCCTTATGTCCAGAATGTCTTTCAGCGTTACTCGTTGCCATTTGCCGGCTAAAGGCTTTTCAAGAGTGCCTAAAACCGTCCACAACATCGTTCCAACTAGTATCACAGTCATGATCGATGCCAGCAGCCACACTTGCGTCCGAACCAAAAACCCAGCCAGCACGAAAGCGCATCCTTGCCCTAAAATTAAGGCAAATCCCATATAAGCAGAAGCCAAACCATGCTTATGACGTGGTACCAAATCGGGCATAATCGCTTGATATGGTCCAGTCGCAATATTCAAAATAATCTGAATCAGTACAAATCCAATCAAGAACATACCAAAAGTAGAGGCGCCTGTAAACAGGAGGAAGCAAGGAATGGTTAAGATCGTTCCCCAAAAGATATATGGACGCCTACGTCCCCAGCGAAAAGGCGAACGATCGCTTATCGGGCCGATTACGAGTTGGATGAGGGTAGATACGAAAGCTCCCATCGAAGTTATATAGAAGAGATAGGTGCCTTTTTGGGCATCACCAGCGAAATCAGTTACCCGTTCAGGCAGCCATAAGGGCAGAATAACCGACCAAAAGAAATTCATCCCAAACCATAGCGCCGATATGGCCATTAGCTGCTTTGGAAGAACAAAAGTTTTCTCTCCATTCGAATCGTGCTCAGATATATCCATATTAGTGAATTAGGTACGTCCTTCAGCGAAAACAACGCGAATAATATCTTCAATATCGGCCTCGTCGATGGTGATATCTTCGACAGGTAGGTGAGTTAATATCGCTGCTGCTATAGTTGAGGTCTCTGCGCGAGGCACCTCGATAATCGCATTCAGACCATCACAATTTCTGACTTTCCCATAGCGTACCAGCTCATCACAGGTAACAGGGTTAGCAAAAACCAATCTTAGGACTTTCGACTTACTATGTTCAGCGATTAGTCCCTTAAGCGAATTGTCGAAAATAAGCTGACCTTGGTCGATAATGATAACCCGTTCACATACCGCCTCTACATCCTGCATATAATGGCTGGTTAGTAGAACAGTAGTTTTCTGGGCAGCATTTATTTCCAAAAGGAATTCACGGATTCGCTTTTGGGAGACCACATCCAATCCTATCGTTGGTTCATCGAGAAATACAACTCGAGGCGCATGAAGAAGCGCGGCTATCAACTCACACTTCATGCGCTCACCCAATGATAGTTTTCGCACTTGTTGATGAAGCAAGTTGGATACTTCTAATATCTCTGCCATGAAGTTCAGACGCTTTTTAAAAGTGGCGTCATCAACTTCATATAACTCTTTCAGAAGCACAAACGATTCATAGGCCGGCAGATCCCACCAAAGCTGCATTTTCTGGCCCATAACCAGTGAAATTTGCTTCTGCATTTCTCGTTGACGTTTCCAGGGGATATAGCCAAAAACTTCTGCTCGGCCTGTAGTAGGATGCATAATTCCAGAAAGCATTTTAAGGGTAGTAGTCTTTCCTGCTCCATTCGGCCCAAGAAATCCAACAAGCTCACCTTCTTGGATTTCGAAGTTGATATTTTGAACCGCTTTCACCTCGACCATCTCGCGTGTAACCAGTGATTTAATGGTTCCCAGCAGTCCCTGCTCTTTCTTGGGTGATTTATATGTTTTGGACAGGTCTTCAACCTTAACAACAGTCATGCCCCAATAATACCTCTTGTTACTATCAACGCTCAGGGACTGATAAGTAGATAAAAAGAAAAGCCCACCTGATTTCAGGCGGGCAATATATTATGTGGATACCGATGGCTCTAACGGCCACTTTGTTTATATAAAATTATCGTCGTTTGCGACGTAAAATTCCCGCTATAAACGTCCCGCCTATCAACAATGCGCTGATAGAACTTGGCTCAGGAACAGGTCCTGTTGTCCAGCCATGTACCAGGACTTTCTTGCCATTGATGATTACGTCAATATCAGCAGGAATGACAACATCATTGTCAGAATTCGATACCGCCCATAATCCCCCAACGGACGAACCTCTAGGAACCATGTAATTAAACCCAACAGCTTCCCATGCGGGTGGCGATGGATTCGTAGGGTTCCAGCCAATCTGAGGGGGGACATTCGGACGTACTACATAGGTCCCTAAGGATGGCACTCCCCAATATGCATGGAATGAGTTAATATCCAGAGGCACCTCTGTGCTGTTGTTATCTAAATAATGCAAATTCAGATTTGCGACGGTATACGTATACAGAAAGCCTGATGGAGCATTCTGAATACCTTCACGATTAAGCATAGCTAATGACTCGCTTTTGTCGTAAACCGTTTCTTCAATCTTAATGACCAAACGACCTGCATTCTCTTCGAGTTGTGCCTGGGTTGGGTTCATCAGCATTTCAAAGACAAATTGATCAACTTCCCCGTCGCCATTGGTAGCAACGAAGCTAATGTCATCTTTGCCTTCACATAACATCCAATAGATATTGTCTTCGTGGATTACACGAGCATAGGCGGTAGTGAGCAAAAGGCTCAATACGGCTGCAAAAACAAGCGTGAGTCGCATATTTAAACTCCTTTTGTCAAGGCGCGTCATAAAATGACGATTAGTTAGACAGATAAACAAAAGCGCTAATGCGCAAAGTACATTTCTTATTGTAACACGAAAGGACCACAAGCGCAAGAGTAAAACAAATAATTTTTTAAAGTTGAAGCCAACTTGCAGTATTTATACCAGGTAATTCAACGGCCAACTTAGCATTATCACCTACAAAGTTTTTGGCATTTACTGACAAACAACATCGGAAGAACAGGGGTTAATCCTGTCCTTCCGATGCTTAAACCGTCAGATTAAATATCGCAATAATTTAGTTCTAAACCTATTTATGTTTATGCCTAAACCGGCTTATTCCAAGTAACGTGAATGACACAGCGAGCATACTAATGGTAGAAGGTTCCGGAACAGGATCATCGTGACCTTTAAGCCCACCAACAGCAAGTAGCGGTAGTAACCCAAGTAAACTTCGACTACGCTCCAAGATAGGAATGACCGATGCGGGTCCTTCAATAAATGGAATAGCTGAGGCAGATTCAACAACCAGTGGCGGTTCAGTGAGAACCATATTATCAGCTGCTATAACCGGAGCTTCTTGTGAGATTTCTTGGGGTGATATCTCTGATATCGGCACAACGACTTGTGGAGCCTTATATGTTGGGGGGAGAATATCCCGAACACCAATCGGATTGCCGCAATTCATCTTGATGACTGGTTCACCGGTCATTTCCGCAAAAACAGGAGTGCCGGCTGGCATATACATCCTACAAGTTGCGACGGTGTTGTTTTTACGTGAGTAATAGACGAGATACTCGCCCCCCTGACGCAACTTGGTCACATGTAGAGTAGAAAAGTACCCCAGTATTTCATTCTTCGACAGGTGATAATAGTTCTGATAACGCTTCATCACATCCGGTGTCGTTTTGACATGGTTGACGAAGTCGTTAACTGAACTTATCGGCCGAGTAATGAACGCATGCGGCGGAACTCCAGATATCACTACATATCTATAGTTATTTCCAGTGTTCACGACAAGAGCATTGGCAACAGATAACAAAACACCCAATACTGCTAATAAAACAAGCATGAGTCGCATTGTTTCAACTCCTTTTGGCAAGGCACGTCACAAAATGACGTTTTGTTAGACAGAAAAATCAAAAGCGCAAATGCGCAAAGTACATTTCTTATTGTAACACAAAAAAACGAAAATGATGACTATAACGAAAAAAATTCACACCTAAAACGAACTTGCAGTATATATACCAGGTAGCTCAGCCTCCATTTTTGGTTTATTCCATTTTTACAAAGCCCAAATTGTGTATCGCGCATAATTGGCAACGGGTAGGCTGGAATTTGTGTTGATAATGGAAAAACAAGAAAGAGTTGAGCATATAGCTCAACTCTTTCTTGGAATAGATGTAAAGAAGTTTTACTTGTTTTCGCTGTCTTCAAGGTGGCCAACCTTAAGGTCGAGGTCTGCACGTAATTCGACTTTGGCGATCTGGCCATCACGAATCCACACGATACGATCGGAAACATCAAGCATCTTCAAGTCATGGGTTGCAGTGATAATCGTGTATCCTCGTTCCGTATTAAGATCTTTTAGAAGCTTAATAATTTCACCACCGGTCTTGAGGTCAAGGTTACCGGTAGGCTCGTCGGCCAGTACGATTGAAGGAGAATTTGCTAATGAACGGGCGATCGCGACACGCTGCTGTTGACCACCTGATAGTTCATTAGGCTTGTGGTGCAAGCGATCGCCAAGGCCTACTAATTTTAAAAGTTCCAAGCCGTTTTCAAGCGATTCATCGCTCGAAAGGCCAGCAAAAACCATCGGCAATGTCACATTCTCAAGAGCGGTCATAACAGGGATAAGGTTGAATGTCTGGAAGATATAGCCAATGGTATGGCATCTCAGATAGGCCAATTCAGCAGCGCTTAACTGAGCCATATCCGTATCATTAATAAAAACAGAGCCACTTTCAGGCTTGTCCAAGCCACCAATCATGTTAAAGAGTGTGGACTTACCTGATCCGGACGGGCCCATAATACTCAGATACTCACCGCTGTAAATATCAAGGGATACCCCATCTAAAGCCTTCACAATATGCTGTCCCAGCGTATATTGCTTGACCAGATCGCGCGTTCTAACTATATATTCAGTACCAGTGACGATCGCCAATTTAATCTCTCCTGCTTAAGAGTTAGTGTACAAAACGCTTCTATTGCTCCGCTCATAACGAGCAGCCTGAACTTCTAAATTTCAACCCGCAAAGCAGCGGCTGCGGGCATTCGAGCGGCTCGAATAGCCGGCGCAATCGCTGCAATTACCGTTAGGACAATTCCGATAGCAAGTGCACTTCCTATCACCATGCCAACGCCGTGCAATGTCAATTGATTAAGTACCTTCCAACCGTCGCCAAGCGCCCTAACAAGGATAATAAGTACAAATCCAAGCGCCGCTCCTGTAGTGGAGGCGATAACCCCCATCAGGCATGATTCTATTAAGAAAATCTTGACGATAAAGCTATCGGTAGCCCCCAAGCATTTCATGGTCCCGATCTCTTTATAACGCTCGGTTACGGACATAAGCATCGCGTTAGTGATACCCACAAGGCACATTAACAAACTCGCCCAAACAAGCCACTTCAAACGCGCCTCAGTCTCAATCATTGACGGATCATTTCGATCAACGACCATCAGCATTCGGGTTGTTTGGACTGAAACATAAAAAGCGATTCCCAATACGATACCAATCGCCGTAATAATCGAGCGAAAGAATCTCACTCGAATGCTTTGAATCGCAATGCGATACGCCCTTGAAATCGGCAACTGCACCTTAGCATGTTGTACTTTATTGCTCATGTCATACCCACCAATGAGTGATCCTTAAAACCAAAACTACTTCTTCGGCACAAGAACAGCTACGAAACCTCGCTTAGAAATCTGTTTGAGATAATCGCCTAAAGACATTTCAGCCTCAAGGCGGCTCATTTTGAAGACTTCACAAATCCGCTTACTGATGGCTTCAACGCTGGTCTTCCCGTCACACATATCCCACACAACGGTGCCGATCCTATCTAACTCTACCTCATGCGTGTCCGGAACCTTCATAAACCCGCCCACAAACGTCCAAAAACCCACGCTTCGTCGAGGAATAGTTAGCACAATAAACCCTTTGTCATTCGTCTCCCATTCAATCACAGGATTGCGAAGAACACAGGCTGCTAATAATTGCTTTCTCGATAATGGATCTTGTTTACGTTTAAATGGCAATTGCATCGGATATTAATTATTGCGCGGAATGCACTCGATTGTCACGCGGATTGGCCAGAATTATGGCAAACAGTCCGCTCAATCAATTCATCAAAATCAATTTTGCCGCGATGCTGCCAGGTCACCATAAAGAGTCGGTTGGTATCAGGACAATGCCACCCCGCCCCAGAAACCTTGAACGCCGGCCACTTCCACTTAAACAGCATCGTTATCGCTTCTCTGAGCTTAACTAAGGGCTTAAGCTGTGCTGTCCAATAAAAGCCCTCATGTCCATGAATTGTCGCCGGTTCTAATGTACCCTCACTGCTATCCCACTTGCCGCTTCGAATGAACCATTGTTCGAGAGTACATTCCTCTAATGCCAGATAGGCAAGTCCCCACCGATCAGTGACTATCGACTGCCCATTTTTCGCAAAACGCATCGTGAGGTAACCGGAAGTAAACTGAAACTTTTCCAGACGATAGTTCTCGGGAGAGGCTGTGACTAACCCAAATGCCGCCCATGGGATCCAGCCGTCATCCTGATGATCCTTCAAAGTGGCCAATATCTTCTTCGACATTGCCAGCACAGCATCATTTTTTCCGCCAGTCACTTCAGCGATGACAATTTTCATACACGTCGGACACTGTCGAACGACCCCATGAGTTTTGACGTCGGAGCGCCAATTATATTCCAATTCGCCATCAGGCTTATCACTCACACGCCCTGTAAAAGTTTGGCGTTTCTTTTTTGCCTGATTTTCAATAACTTTAAGATATTTATCGATTACCGGGTGAAGATCGGCTTTTGCTTTGGATTTCTGAGTTCGAAGCTGCACAGTGAATTGGCCTGGGGAAATAACCTGAATTCGTGTTTCATTCGGATCGTTTACCGGAATAAACGTCCAGTCATTAGGAACCCAGAAAGACACTCCGTGCCAAGCTACCAGAGACCAATCGCGTTCTTCTGCGGGTGGGAGCAAATTATTCATTCGAGCAGATATCACCTAACGGCCATCATTAGCACGAGTGCGCCCTTTAGGACGCGCTTGCGCATTATCTGTTTTCGAAGTTTCGATTTGAGCAACAGGCTCCTCATCCTTTTCTAACTCCTGCATTCCCTTTTTGAGCTCTTTAACTGACTGCCCAAGGGAACGTGCCAACTGAGGCAATTTGGCTGCTCCAAACAAAAGCAGGATGATCAACAGGACGACTAGCATTTCCGTCCCAAAAATATTGGCCTGAATAGGCATCGTCTTCCTCCGCGACTGTCGAACTAAAAAATACGTCGCACCCCCTATTATACGCCGAACAAACCGCAAAAGCCTACTTTTGTGTTTAGTAAGTATTGCAGGTTCACGGAGATTGGTGTTAGGAATTAGCTTTAGTTGGAGATTGCTACGTGCACAATCATCCATCGCATGGTTAATGGGTCAGGTTCATGATCCCGCATTCTAATTCTGCATTCCACATTCGAAACGCCCCCTCCCTTCACTCCCCCACCCGGAGTCAGGAGAGGGTTCTGGACTTATTTTCTGCTGCTTGCGCTACTGCGTCATTGCTTGTAGTAGGCGGGTCTTATAAGGTACAACTTGGGGGTATTGATCCGGCGCACTGGCATTATCGTAGCGGTTTGAGTGGTTGTGCGTCCATTGGCGGAGGTTATGAACCAAATGACCGAGACTAAAGCTGTCGAAAATCAAAATGTTGAACTCGATCTCATGGAGCTTATTCGTATTGCTTATGAGAATAAAGCTTCCGATCTTTTTATAAAAGAAGATAACACCCCGATAATGCGTCAGCACGGGAAGGTATTTCCACTTCCTGGCGAGTACCCTATTCTCGATTATAGAATGTGCCGCGATCTATGCTACAGCGTTATGTCCCACGAGCAGGTTAACCGTTTCGAACACAAACACGAGATGGACCTTGCCTTCTCGGTTGAAGGGGCTTGCCGTGTTCGCGCGAATATCTATTCACAGCGTGTATCGACCGCGGGTTGTTTCCGAATGATTCCGCTTCGTCACTACACCCTCGATGAGTTGGGCATGCCGCCGGTTTTGGCTGAAATGTGCAAGAACCGACAGGGGCTAATTCTTATTACTGGTCCGACTGGATGCGGTAAGTCAACTACCCTGGCCGCCATGATTGATATTATCAACCAAAAACGCCGATGCCATATTGTTACCATCGAAGACCCCATCGAATTTGTACACATGGACAATCATGCGATTGTCAGCCAGCGTGAAGTGGGAATTGATACGGATAACTTCCTGGTTGCCTTGAAGGCGGTCGTTCGTGAAAGTCCTGACGTTATTCTAATCGGTGAAATGCGCGATCCTGAAACCATGCACGCGGCGCTGCAGGCGGCTGAAACCGGTCACTTGGTTTTCTCCACCGTCCATACCCCGAGCGCGGCGGAGACACTCGACCGCGTTATCAACATGTTTCCGCCGGAGGAAAAGAAGCACATCACCGAACGTATGGCAGGTTCGCTTAGGGCAGTTGTCGCTCAGAAACTCGTTCCCCGTATTGACGGTAGAGGGCGAGCGGCAGCGGTTGAAATTATGGTCGTCACCCCGACTATCTCTAAGTTGATTGAAGACGGACACTTCGGCGAAATCTATCATGCGATTAGCGAAGGAAGTTTCTGGGGCATGCAGACGATGAACCAATGTTTGCTTAAATACGTTCGCGCAGGAATCATTAGCGAAGAGGAAGCCTTCAATTTCGCAGGTGTACTTTCCGAACTTCGCCAGTTGTTACGTCACTAAAATTTTGTCGTTATGAAATAAGATTATCGAGGGGCGCAGGATACAGCGCCCCTCCTTATATAGTTAACTTGCATCGTTGCTAAGGAGCTGGTATTCGTGTTATTGGGTACTCAAAAAATTAATGATAAGGGACATTTAGAAGTTGGCGGATGCGATACTGTTGATTTAGTAAAGCATTTCGGCACACCTTTGTATGTTATGGATGAGGCGGCGATGCGGGAGCAGTGCCGCGCATATCGAACGGCGTTTGAAAGTCGATATCCTCAGGTTGAAGTTTGTTATGCCGGCAAAGCTTTGTTGACAACCGCTATCTGCCGAATCATCGATCTTGAAGGTATGAGCCTTGATGTTGCCTCACCGGGTGAGATGTATACGGCCTTGCGCGCCGATTTCCCTCGGGAACGAATGTATTTTCATGGCAATAACAAGTCGGCCAAAGATTTGGAATTCGCTATCGAAGCCGGTGTTGGACATATCGTCGCTGACAACTTGCTCGAAATCGGGATGATTGAAGATTTGGCCAGGAAATTTGACCAAAAGGTCAATATCTTGATCCGTGTCACCCCTGGAGTTGATCCTCATACCCATCGCTTTATTCGCACAGGGCAGTCTGATACTAAGTTTGGGCTAAATATCAAGAGCGGCGATGCTATGGCGGGAGTGAAGAAGGCGCTTGATGCTTCTTTTATTAAACTCCGCGGATATCATTGCCATGTTGGTTCTCAGCTTCTTGATTTCGAACCGATGGTTCAGGGTGCGCAGGCGTTGGTTGATTTTGCTGCGGATGTGCAGAAAGAGACTAATTTTACACCGGAAGTATTGAATATCGGTGGAGGGCTTGGCGTTCGATATCTGGAATCGCACAAGACGCCATCAATTAATGACTTTGCAGAAGCAGCTACAAACGCTTTGAAGGATGCCATTAAGAAACAGAAGCTGCCAACTCCGCTTCTCTTGCTCGAACCGGGGCGTTCTATTGTTGGTGAAGCTGGCTTAACGCTCTATACTGTTGGTAGTATCAAGACGGTTGCTATAAGCGAAAAACCGGGAAGCCGTATGTATGTAGCGGTAGATGGTGGTCTTTCGGATAACCCACGCCCGACCCTTTACGATGCGGTTTATACCGTTATTTCAGCTAACAAAGCGAATGCCCCTGCCGATACAGTTGTAACGATTGCCGGAAAGCATTGTGAGACCGACATCCTGGTGCGCGATACGGCGATTGCCAAGCCTGAAACCGGAGATGTTTTGGCTGTACTAACGACCGGCGCGTATAACTATGCGATGAGCAGCAATTACAACCGCTTTATTCGACCGGCGATGGTGCTGGTGAATGAGGGAAAAGCTGATTTGATTGTCGAACGCGAAATTTTGGATGATCTCGTTCGGCATGACCGGCTGCCGGATCGGCTTCAGAGCCTGACCAAAGCCGACAACGCATAGCTAAATCGATCGAAGCGGGTCACTTTATGGACATTTTCTTTTCTATCATAGCGTTCGTCATCGTAGTGGTGAGCTTAGTGGTCCGCGATCTGGTGCGGGGAAAAGCTGCGCAGGTGATGGGAGATTCCACACCTTACGCATGGGGACGAATGACGTGGAATCCCAAACCTCACTTCGAGCCTTTGGCATGGATAGTGATGGTAGTAAGTTGCTTGCGTGGTTTGCCGATCGGCTGGACACAAGAGATGCCGAGCAGTCCGTTTGGTAAACGACGTTCCGCCGCTTTTGAACTACTTTTGGTCGTTTGGGGTTTTCTGCCGCATCTATTCATAGCCCTTGTTTGCGCGATGATCATTCGTGCTGTCTTGCCTGTTTTCGATAGGCCTTTTCAATTCCCTTCATCTACGGGCGGGCAGAACAACGGACCATACGACCTGAATAGCTTTGTCCTTTTGATATTGAACGTGAACTTGTTGTTGGCGTTCTTTAACTTGCTGCCGCTTTATCCTCTCGATGGCCTGCGCATCTTAAAATTCTTCATGCCCGAGACCAGTTATCGAAAATACTACGATTTCGTTCGCGCTTACGCCCCCCATATCTTCCTAATCGGTTTGGTTTTACTTCCCTTCATCGATAACCGTTTAGACTTCTTCGGGCGCATTATCGCTTATCCAACTTTTTGGCTAGCCCGTTTGTTATTAGGCTAAAGGCATAATCATTTTGTGTCATTGTAAGAATGTGTGTGCCGAAGCAACCTCCACCTAGCCTTGCGACTTGAGAGGGACTAATTCTAACACCTTCTCTGCTTTTCGACTAAAAACTATCATGTCTAATAGCAACTTGCCGGACGGGGGCGGGTACTATTCAGATTGGATTCGGATGAGTTTGAAAAGGACTGAGGTGTACGTGATGGTCTTAAAATCTATTAACTATTGGTCATTCCCCGGTGGATTAGAAGGTACGCTCGATATTGGCGAGTTTATGAGCAAGGCGAAGGGGTATGGGTTTGATGCGGTTGAGCTTAGCATCGGTGAAACCGGCGCGTTGGGATTGGATGCCGATCAAGCCTATTGTGAAAATATCCTTAAGCAAGCCGAGCAGATAGGCATCAAAGTTGCGAGCTTGTGCTCCGGAATCTACTGGAGTTATTCACTGGCAAGTGACTCGACAGCAGATCGCGACAAAGCCAGTGCAGCCCTTGAAAAGATGATCCGTATCGCTTCGTGGTTGAAAGTGCGCACTCTGCTCACAATCCCCGGCGCGGTAAGCGTTTTCTTTATGCCCGATAGGCCGGTTATCTCCTACGATGTGATAAAGCAGCGCGCTACAGAAGGCATCTATAAGATGTTGCCGGTTGCAAATGATTGCGGCGTTGTGATGGCTATCGAGAACGTTTGGAACAAGTTCCTTTTAAGCCCCATCGAGATGTCGGATTTCATTGATAGCTTCAATAATCCTTCCGTCGGCGCTTATGTGGATGTCGCCAACATGATCCCCTACGGCTATCCAGAACAGTGGCTGCGAATTCTCGGCAAGCGTGTTGCAGGTATTCACTTTAAAGATTTCAGGGTGGATGTGGGCAATATAAATGGCTTTGTCGACCTTCTAGAAGGTGATGTGAATTGGCCTGAAGTAATGAAAGCGATAAACGAAATCGGCTACAACGGCGCGGTTGTGGCGGAAATGATCCCTCAATACAGACACTATCCCGAAGTCCGTATCGCCAACACCTCAAATGCCATGAACGCGATTTTAGGTAGGTAAAAATGAGAACAATTCTTTTAGTAATCACGTTACTTATTGCTTGCGGATTAGCGCAGGGAAAGGGGCCTATGGTGGATACCGTTCGAGACCATCTGTGGATATGGGCGCATCCGGCCGGAAGTCATAATAACGGCTGGGGCTTGGAAAAGAAATCGCGCATGACCCCCGTCGAAGGCGCAGTCTATATGGGCATTCCCAACATCATGTTCATCAGTTATGGCGGCAAGCCATCGTTGGATGAATTTGAGACTTATGCCATCTCATTTCGTCCCATGAAGCAAATCATTTGGTCTGTCACAGGCGCTTCTGACGGAAAGTCAATCGCCAATCAGCCCGAGGTGCTCGACATCGCCAAGCGATTCCCGAATATCACGGGCTTCATGATGGATGATTTCTTCACAGGTAACGGTTCAGCGTGGGCAACTCCCGAAGGATTGGCGCAGTTCAGACAGGAAATTGCCAAGGTTGGACGACCCCTTGCACTGTGGGCAGTCCTTTATAATAATCAACTCGACATGAAAGTTCAGGAGCATCTGAAACAGTGTGACGGCATAAGTTTCTGGACATGGAAAGCTGAAGATATTTCTAAATTGAAGGAGAACTTCGAGAAGACTGAAAAAATCGCCCCCAATTGCCGCAAAATTCTCGGTCTCTACATGTGGGACTACGGCACCCAAAAACCGATGCCCATCGAGCGGATGAAACAGCAGTGCGAGCTTGGCCTCAAGTGGCTCAAAGAGGGGCGCATCGAAGGCATGGTGTTCCTTGCCAGCAATATCTGCGATCTAAACTTGGAAACAGTCGAATGGACCCGCGAATGGATCAAAAAAGTGGGAAACGAGCCGATCAAATAAAACAAGCTAAATGACCCACTTATCAAGGGGGACTGTAGGGGGTTCTGGAAGGCTTAATGTTGGTTAAGGGACTGGGGAAAAGAACCTCCCCGCCCCCTCCTCCCTGCAGCGGGAGAAGGGATAGGGATAGGTTGGTTGTTATTTAGTGGAGAAAATGAATGCTTAAGGACAAGCTGCCGTTGGATAGTGTTATTAGGGGCGACTGTGTTGAGGTCCTTAACTCATTGCCTGAGAAATCGGTTGATTTGATCTTCGCCGACCCGCCTTATAATCTTCAACTTCAGCAAGACCTTTGGCGTCCCAACATGACCAAAGTGGATGCGGTAGACGATCATTGGGACCGTTTTGAAAATTTCAAAGCATATGACGAATTCACTCGCCAGTGGCTATGCGCATGTCGCCGGGTGCTTAAGGATACTGGAGCGATCTGGGTCATCGGGTCTTACCACAACATCTACCGTGTCGGCGCAATCCTAATGGACCTGGATTATTGGATTTTGAACGATGTTATTTGGGTCAAAACTAACCCCATGCCGAATTTTCGTGGGGTGCGTTTTACTAATGCCCATGAAACTCTGCTATGGGCGCAGAAGAAGCAAGGGGCAAAATATACCTTCAATTACCAAGAGATGAAATCGCTCAATATGAATAAACAGATGCGAAGCGATTGGGTGCTTCCGCTTTGTACGGGGAGTGAGCGACAGAAGGTCAATGGCGAGAAGGCACACTCGACCCAAAAGCCGGAGGTTCTGCTGGAGCGAGTTATTTTATCGACTTCTAATGTTGGGGATGTGGTGCTTGACCCATTCTTCGGCACCGGCACAACCGGCGCAGTGGCTAAGAAATTACATCGTCATTGAATCGGGATCGAACGCGAAGAGGCCTATGCACAGGTTGCAGAGAAGCGTTTAGCGCGTGTTAAACCGGTGGATGTAAGCGAGTTGGGCAAAGATAGTCGAAATGGAACTCCACGGCTTCCTTTTAAGTCTCTCATTGAACTTGGACTGATTCAGGTTAATCAAACCCTCTATTTCCGTAAAGATGAGACATTAATGGCGAGGGTTTTGGCGGATGGGAAGCTGGAGTTCGAGAGGAAAACCGGTTCCATCCATGAGTTAGCTCGCGCCATTCTAGAAGCGCCGTGTAATGGGTGGGACAATTGGCTTTATGACGATCCAGTGACAGGGGAAAGAGCTACGATAAACCGCTTGCGCCAAAAGGTTCGAGGCGATATTTAGCGCCTGGTTAAAACCATTAAGACAAAGCGGGGGAGGGTCAATACTTTACCGATCTTGCGGGGGTTTTGAATTAGCCGCCAGAGCCATTCGCAATTAATCTTCTGCATCC
>JBAXQP010000003.1 GCA_037131655.1 bacterium
GCTTCCCCATTCATAGGCTACCTGTGTAGATTCTTTGCCCCTTTTATAGAATTACAGTGGGATGAAGTTAGTTAAGAATCAGGGCGACCGTTAAACGATCGCCCTGATTCTATTAGTTTCATCGATAGATTAAGCTCACTATTCCATTCTTTAACATAGTCTAACCAGAAATAATGAAATTTAAACGGGCGGACTTTGATATTCCCCTCTAGGTTTCGTGGATACCTGGCAATAATAATAGGTGTGTGAACTCGAACCGGAGGGCAATGGATGTACGAACAATACTGGGGACTTAAGGAGTCACCCTTTAACCTGACCCCAGATCCGCGTTTTCTTTATCTGAGCCGCAAGCATGAGGACGCGTTGATGATGCTGCATTACGCTATCACGCGTAATAAAGGGGCCGCGTGTTTGATCGGCGATATTGGTTTTGGGAAGACTACCATCAGTCGTAAACTACTCGAGTTATTGGATCCTGTCCAATACAAAGTGGTTTTGATTGTCAATCCTCTTTTGAGCCCTATCCAGATGCTCAAAGAGATTCTCACTCAGTTGGGGGTAGAAACCTCCTCCCGAAACCGACAAGCTCTGCTTCATGAGTTGCAAACAAAGCTTCTTAGTTATTATGAAGGCGGTCAAAGGGTTGTTGTCATTGTTGATGAAGCTCATCTTATAAAAAGCGTCGCCTCTTTGGAGGAGTTAAGACTGCTCCTTAACTGTCAGATGAACGATCAGTTCTTGTTAAGCTTGCTTCTTATCGGCCAAATAGAGATGCGCAAGATGATTGAAAAGGTACCGGCGCTTAAACAGCGTTTAGCGGTCCGATATGAATTACAGGCGCTTGACCAACAAGAGACTGCGGAGATGATAGATTATCGCCTGCGTGCTGCTTGTTTTTCCAGCGAACAATCGCCTTTTAGCCCAGATGCGGTTTTTGAGATTCATAAGTACACGAATGGCTGCCCACGAATGGTTTGTCAGCTCGCAGATAACGCCCTTATGGTAGCGATGGCGCAAAAGTACCAGAAGATCGATGGGTTTGCAATGCATTCAATTATTCAGTCTTTTGACGGGAAGGAGTGGTAAGGCATGTCATTAGTTGATGCAATTAGACAGGCCGCTGCTCGGCAAACAACGCCAGGTTATACAACTACCCCGGCGCCTATGCCATCACCTGTCGAATCATTCCAAACGCCCGTAGAACCCCCAGTCGATGTCGATATCAGATTGGCGTCTCATATCGAAAATACGCCAACAGCTTCGCATGGGGTTATGCGGCTTGAATTATTACTCAGCCCTGAGCAGCTTCATGAGTTGCTTCGAGGCCTACTAAATGGAGCGCACGCGGTGTTTACACTTCGCGAGGCCTCTCACTACTTGCGTATGACTACCTCCGCTCTGACAGCGTTTGCTGAATCAGGTCAGGTGCCAGCTTTCATGATCGAGAACAAGTGGCGTTTCTCTAAAGCCGCACTCGATGAATGGATGGGGCAGCATGGACGAATTGCTCAAGCTCAGGCGGAAATAAACACGGAGGCAAAAAATGCCGATTAGTTTGTTCGGCAAGGACACTTATGTAGGAATTGATATTGGCAGCCATACCATCAAGGCAGCGCAGGTAGAGCAGAAAAGTGGTATTTGGCGCGTTACTCGCGCTCAATACACCAACACTCCTACTGAAACGGTTGTTGATGGTGTTGTGGTTGATCCTGAGACGGTTGGCAACGCGATTCGCAAGCTGATGAGCAGTGGCCGCTTTAATGCGACTGCCGCCAACGTCGCAGTTGCGGGCGCATCGGTTATCGTACGGTCAGTACGATTGCCCAAAATGAACGAAGCCACTGTCCGAAAGTCCATCAAATTCGAAGCCGGACGTTACGTGCCGACTTCGGTTGAGGATAGCTACATCGAGTTTGAAATTCTTGGCCCCTCGACCGTTGAAGGGCAAATGGAAGTTTTGATCGTAGCCGCTCCTCGCGATGTGGTTGAAAGTCGAGTGAAAGCCTGTGCGATGGCTGGGCTGGACACTGAAGTGGTGGATGTGGAAGCGTTTGCGCTCTATCGAGCGCTTGTCGAATCAGTGGGGAAAGCCCAAGCCGCAGACACTACGATTGCATTAGTGGATATCGGCGGCTCCAACACCCATGTAAGTGTTGCCGCCAATGGCCTTTTTGCCCTGACCCGTTCAATCCCGATTGCAGGCGATACTTTTACTCAAGCGCTTAAGAGCTATCTGAAGTGTACGGATGAAGAGGCAGAAAAGATCAAGCGCGAGCTTGACTTTACTCCCCTTGCTCAATCGAAAGCAGGTCCGATGGAGAATCCACCTCTCAGACTGCTTCAGCCGATTGTAGATGAGCTTTTGCGCGAGATCCGACGATCGCTCAACTATTATCAGTCGCAGTTGCCTGAAGGGGTCTCTGCTAGCCCTGTCTCCTCGGTGCTTGCAACCGGTGGGACAATGCATATGAAAGGGCTTGCCGAGTATCTCGCTTATCGTCTTTCAATCCCGGTTACACGGGCCGACGTATTTACTGTTCCGAGTTTTGACCCTAGCGCCGTAGGCGAACTTCTTAACGACGGCAGTGGCATGCGCTTCTGTGTTGCAGTTGGTTTGGCAATGCGGCGCTCAGCCTCTGTGGCGGTCGCCGCCTAGGAAGGATGTGTAAAAAATGCCGTTAGTTAATCTGATCTCTATCCAACGGGCCAGCAAACGCGCTACTGAAAAACGTGCGCAGCTTTTATTCTTTTGCTGGATAGTCGAGGTTGTTTTATTCCTCTTTGGCTCCGGTTTTCTTATGTGGCGAACCGGTGTGTTTCAAGCTCAGATTTCTGAGCTTGGCGCAAGAGAACAACAATTAGCCCCGTTCCAAAAGCAAATATCTCAGGCCGAGCAGCAGATCGCAACTATTCAGCCAAAGCTTACGACACTGCTAAATGCACAGGCCGATACGGAGCGTTGGCAGCGTATATTGGGGCACATCAGCATCAGTATGCCGCCGCGCACCTGGATAACCAGCGTTCGCAGTGAGATGCCGAAAGATTCTAAAGATCTATCCATCGTTACCGTTGGCGGCTTTGCCGCTGACCAGGAATTGGTGGGTGATGTTATGCTTAGGCTCAATACCTGCACCGACCTGAATAAAATTGAACTCAAATACACTCAGCAGAAGCAGCTTATTACTGCCTCCGGAATTGAGTTTGAGCTAGGGACCTCGCTGAAGATCCCTGAAGCAACAATCCCTGAACCACAAGGAGGCGCTAACAATGTTCGGAGCTAATTCCGCTACAACCGGTATTCGCGTGATTGTGGGGCTAGTTATTCTTACTGTGATTGCGGGTATGGGAGTTTGCTACATCCAATACCAAGGTATGACCAAGACGCATGATGAATTGGTTAAGCGAACGAAGGTAGTCGGCGATGAAACCTCTGTTAAAGCCAAGCTGACAGCTACTCAAGCTGCTCTGCTAACCGCCGAAACTCAGGTTCGTTTCCTCGAAAAGTCAGTGACCGATTCTTGGTACGTGCCAACCCTGCTTAAACAGCTCGAAGCATCCGCAAAATCGGTCAATCTCGAGTTGATGAGCGTACGGCCAAATACTGTTAAAAAAATAGTCAAAGCAACCATAGACGCGGACAAGAAAGACAAGTCTAAGGAAGCTGAAGTTAAAGAGGTACCAAAACCCTATCAGGAATTGGACATCCAGATTTCCGTTACAGGCAAATTCTGGGATGTTATGCGTTTCCTAAAAGGGTTGAAGACATTCCCGAAAATCTTATCGGTCCAGCAGGTTCAGATAATGTCTCAAGCAAGTCTTAACTCGCCGGATGCGTCGAAGAATCTGCTCGATGTGCAAATGACCGTTCGCGCTTTTGTTTTTACTCAAAAGACGACTAGCACGGCTACTACCACATCGACACCGGTCAAAGGGGGAAGCTAGATATGGATGCTGAGAAGAAACGCACAACTATTCTCGCCATCGTTCTTGTTGTAGTTGTCCTTGGCGTTGGGGTTTTTAAGTTTACGGGCGGTCCTGGTGAAGAAACCACACCGGCGACTAATACCAAACCGACGACCGATGTGACGGCTCCAACGACGCCGGTGACGACTGATACAGGAACACTTTTCGTGGCGCTCCCGCCACGCGATCCATTCGTGCCGCAGGAATCGGGTTTGACTCCCATCATAAAGCCAACTCCGCCTCCGCCGCCAACTAATAATACGGAGCAGACTAATTACACTAAACTGCCTCCGTTAGGAGTACCGTCAGGCTTGATGAATGGCGCTACGACTAATACGTCAACGACTGCAATTGCGCCCATCGCGACGCCACCCAGTTTTCAACTAACAGGAGTGGTCGAAGGGGCACAAACAGTTGCTTTAGTTACTGATGATCACGGAGGCCAGCGTTTAGTACGTGTAAACGAAATGGTCGACGGTGAATATAGAGTTAAATCAATCTCTCGCCAGGGCGTAGAGATTAAGCACGGGAAAACGACATACGTTCTAAGATTAGGAGGAACCGCTGGTGAAACTAGGAAATAAGAATCTGAACATGGTGCGCCTGTTCACGGCGCTGTTTATTATCAGCGTCGCAGGATTGGCCCTGGCCAAACCGCATATTAATGCGGTCAAAGTTCAAAAGGTATCTGATGGGGTTAACGTTGTGGTATCTGGACAGGATTTGTCCACCCCAAATAGATACCAAATTAAAGCTAATTACTCAATTATTGAGTTTAAAGCGGGGCTTACAGGAAAAGGACAATTCGTCCGAGCCAGAACCGTCACTTCTAAGTGGGTTAAATACGGATGGTATCGCGCCCACCCACCAATCGTCCGCGTTCTAATTTGTACGAAGCCAGGATCGAAACTGGTTGTTACAAAAGACGATGCGACGAATAACTTTGTGATTAAAACCGTTACTAAAGCGGCAGTAGATACACAGTATATTAGACCGATTATTACCAGGATGGCAGCTGTAGCTCCGGTCACTGGGGATGAAACGGTTACTGTTAACCCGGTCACTGAAACACTGACAACACCTGTAACAGAGACCGCAAAGACCGTAACACCAACGACTACTGTTAATGTTACAAAGACAAAGCCCAACTATTACGTGGCTACTACAAATACAAAACCGACGACGACAGAGATTGCCGGGCTTACCGGTAATACAACTTTTACTAATCGTAGAGTTCTTAAACCGACCACCGGTATAGTTCGAGTAAGTCCTGTCTCACTTGACTTCGTGAACGCTGATATCGGCAACGTGCTTAAGGCGCTTGCCATTCAAACCGGCGCCAATATCGTCACCAGCCCGGATGTCAAAGGCACCGTCACCGTATCGCTTTCCGGCGTTACAGTTGACAACGCCCTCGACTTAATCACTAAGCTGAGCAACCTAAAGTATGCAAAGATCGATAATACTTATGTTGTCGGTACCCCAGATACAATTAGTATGATGGCTCCAACCATGGCCGCCATGGCAGATCCGCTTAAGAATACAATGGAGGTCATCCGAATAAACTACGGTGATCCCTACATGATTAAAGAGGCTGTTAAAAAAGCCATATCTATAATGCCAGATGCCAACCAAATTAGTATTTTCTCAAGCGGTGGCATACTTCAAAGCAGTAATGATGGGGACTTTCAAAAAGTTGGCTCTCAATCATCTAGCACAAGAGTAACAAACACTAACACTACAGTTACACGAAATGGAGATTCTGACACGGCTAGTAGATCTGCGCAATCTGCTGAAACAGATAAGGTTAAGGTTGGAAAATTATTTAATCCTGAGAAGTTTATTGTCATGTCTGGACCTCCCCCATTAGTTGCTGCTGCTAAGCAATTGGTTGAACAACTCGATAGCCAATTCGCTGTTGCCAAGCAATCTGGACAAGCGATGGTCATCTATGTCGCACAGCATACTAATGCAAAAATGCTGAAAGCAGTATTAGATGGGGACTATACCAAAGGTCTGCTTGATGGTGCTAATGGAGCGGAAGATGCCAACCTGATTCCGATGTTCCCTTCAGTACAAGTGACTGTGGGGCCAGTGCCTATCAGCAGTGAACGCAGTGTCAGTGAAAGCCTGATATCAACTGGCGGTTCTTCTAGTACTGGTGGATCAGCTACAGCGAAAACAAAATGGACGGAACCACCGATGACCTTGATCCTGCAAGGGCCTGAGGCTGATGTACAAAAAGTTGTGGCTTTCGTAAAGAATGTTGATGTTCCTGCGCCTCAGGTTATGATTGAAGCTAAAGTTGTAGATATCAACCTAGCAAACCTGAAGCAATGGGGTCTGAACTGGGACTTCCTTAACAGCACCACTGTTACCGATGCTCCAGGACAGAGCAAGTTCAGCGGCACAATTCCTACAGGGACTGACGACACAACATCATCAACGTTTACTGTAAGCAAATTCTTTAATAACTTGCGAGTTACCGCCAATATTGATGCGATGCTGCGTAAAAATCAAGCCAAGATATTGGCTAGCCCGCATGTGTCTGTCTTAGACGGGAAATATGCAGAGGTCTTCATTGGTGATGAGATAAATTACGTTGCAAGTATAACTCAAAGCTCTACAGGGCCAAGTATAGTTACGGGTACTGTTAAAGCAGGCATTCAACTCAACGTAGGACCTCGCATCAGCTTAGAAGACGGCACTATCACCATGAACATCCGTCCAGAGGTAAGCGTGGTTACTAGCTTCCTCGACGTGCCCGGTGGTGGCAGACTCCCACAAGTTGCACGCCGATATGCTGATACCAGCATTCGCGTCAAAGACGGTGAAACCATCATTATCGGTGGTCTCATTCGCGAGGACGATCTGAAAGTCGTCAAGAAGGTTCCTCTCCTTGGAGAGCTTCCTATTCTTGGCTTCTTGTTCACTAACTACAAGCAAAATAAGACTCGCAACGAGGTCGTGATAATCATCACTCCTCGTATCGTGAAGGACTAATCGCTTAAATGGTCCCCTTCGGGGGACCTGGAGAAATCAATGATGAAAAACAATAGGAGAATTGTGATGATAAAACGTAATATCCCTCGTTTTTGGTTAATCTGTTTGATGCTTCTACCCATGATTGGGATAATGCTCTTAGCCGGTTGCGGCGGAAGCGGTGATAAGAATAGTTGGTACAACACCGTTGACCC
The DNA here is from genome assembly GCA_037131655.1 of bacterium. Lineage (NCBI taxonomy): Bacteria > bacterium. Next base: position 7,161 of record JBAXQP010000003.1, read on the forward strand.
GACAATGGGCGGACGATGGGTCGGTTCCTGGTCGTCACTGGATAACACCGGTGAAAACCAGATTGGCGTACTCGATATGACTGTGGTCTCCCCAAGCGGCAACATCACAGGCACTATCGCCAGCGCAACAAATCTTGCCCCCGCAAATGTTGCCGGCAGTATTAATCGCAACGGTAGCTATAATGTCACATATACTTACCCCGGAGGGGTCGAGGAAAACTTGACTGGAACACTGGTACAACAAACTAACAGTGATCCATCTCTCCCTGCTCACCTTGTTGGCACAATTACCAAAAAGGTGAACGGAATCACTACCGGCACTACCAGTGTTGACCTGATTTATCAAACCAGCCTACAGAATCAGGCCAACCTGATCGGCCATTGGAAGGGTGACTGGACTGGGGTTGATAATAGCGGAAACTCATCCGGCGGCATTGCTGAGATTACTGTCAGCTCTTCGGGCAGTTTGTCCGGTGTGCTGAGTAATGGTATAACGAGCGCGCCAATTATTGGTGCTGTAACTCCTGCCGGTGGCGTAGTTGCCAAGTACACCTTGCCAGGTGAAGAAGCAACAACGTTGACAGGCGCTATGGTAGTTCAAGAGTTTGTTGACCCTGTTAGTCTACTCGTTGTTCGATACCTACAAGGAACCTTGCAACGAAGTATAGACGGTGTAAACGACGGCGCATCAACCTTCGACCTTCTAAAACAGTAGGCAATTCGCCGAACTTAAAATAGAAGCCCCTTAGCGCAAAACGCTGAGGGGCTTTTTGATATTAATGAACAATTAGTCCGCCTCATCACCCCCTCACCTTCCTGCAGATACAAGGGCTTGACCTGGTAAGGGTATTTGCGACAAAATTGGGGAGCAATATCCAAAAAGCTTAATCACCGAAAGGTCCTTAAAATCAAGGGGGATGAATTCTATGCCACGCACCGTTAAAATAGATATCGGCGTCAATGGAGCCTTTATAACAAGACGCTGGGAGAAGCCCGAAAACTGGATGCGCCTTACTCGTGAGTGCGGTTATGAGTACCACTCTTTCTGCGCCGATGTGTTAGACCCATTCTTCAGCGGAGACCGCACTTTTCAAGCTGAAATAGCCGGACAAACACGTGATGCTGCCGCTAAATATGGGGTTAAAATTATCGATATCTATACCGGTATGGCAACCCACCGATTTCATGGACTGTCCCACACTGACCCGCGCGCACGTCGGCGCATGGCGGAATGGCTCGAAGGCGCCGCTGAAATAGCTGCTGTCATGGGCACCGACGCTATCGGTGGTCACGTGGACGCTTTCTCAACTGAAGTTTTGGAAGATCCTGAAGCTACCGAACAATGCAAACAGCGACTTTTTGAGACCATGCGCAATGTCGGCAGCATTATGAAGCGCAAGGGTATGCGCGTCTTTTCACAAGAACAAATGTATATCCCCAGTGAGAAGCCCTGGCTTATCAGCGAAGGGGATGAGTTCTTAGTGGAAGTCAACCGCACGAACACCGGTCAGCATATTTATTTAACGCTCGATACAGGCCACATGGCCGGTCAGCCATTCGGCGCGGGATTCCCTGATACCGATTATCTTTCCTGGATGCGCCGCTTCTCCAGTGTCTCAGAGGTTATTCACGTTCAACAGACCGTTCCCGATGCCTCTCATCACTGGCCGTTCTTGCCCAAATATAATGAAAAGGGCTGCGTAAACATCCCCGATTTAATCGATGCCATCAAGTTAGCCCATCGCGAGCATGATCAACGGCCATTCTCATTCATGCAGCCCGTATCGATGAACTATCTTGTGCTCGAAGTTATTCCGGGTTCAACCAAGCGTGATGATGTGCTCCTGAGCGAGCTAAAAGAATCTGCACGCTACCTTCGTCAGTTCATCCCAGAAGGCGGCTTAACCTTCGAGGTTTAGTAAACACTGATTCTCAAATATAAAAGAAGGGGGCGCGGCTGAAGCCGCGCCCCCTTCTTTTTTAACTGAATTAGGCCTTAACACTTAATTCACGAGCGCTTTGGAGTTGGTTGGCGGAGCCTAGCAACTCGTTGCGGCTGGCGATGAATTTAGCATATTCGGTCATGAAGACCTTGCCGGGATCGCGAAGGTCAAACTTGGCAGGGAAATCGCGGAAGAATTCGCGATGAACACGGCACCATACTAATCGTCCGTCCGTGTCGATGTTAATCTTGCAAACGCCAAGCTTGGCGGCAGGAAGATATTGGGTAACATCCACACCCTTAGCGCCCTTGAGGTCGCCACCGGAAGCATTGATGCGTTCGACTTCATCTTGAGGAACGGAAGACGAACCATGCATAACCAGCGGGAAGCCGGGGAGACGTCTTTGTATCTCGGTAATTCGATCAAAGTGCAGTCCTTGCGAACCACTGAATTTGAATGCCCCATGGCTCGTGCCGATTGCGCAAGCTAAGCTATCACAGCCGGTGAGCTTAACAAACTTTTCGGCATCTTCAGGGTCGGTTAAACGAGCATCTTTTTCGTCAACTTTAACATGCTCTTCAACGCCACCGAGCTTGCCGAGTTCGGCTTCGACACTAAGACCGCGCGCGTGAGCCGCTTCGACTACTCGCTTTGTTACTGCAACATTTTCATCAAACTCAAAACCTGAACCGTCAATCATGACTGATGAATAGAACCCGCTTTCTATGCAGTCATAGCAAGTCTCTTCATCGCCATGGTCAAGATGGACGGCAAAAAGCGCATCGGGCCAGATTTCATCAGCAGATGCGATTATGGATTCGAGCATTCGTTTTTCAGTATAACCCCGAGCGCCCTTACTTATTTGAATAATAAAGGGAGCTTGCGAATCCATACAGCCGCGGAATAGGCCCATCGCTTGCTCAAGGTTGTTGATATTATACGCACCAAGTGCGTACTTGCCATATGCGTGCTCAAATAATGCACGTGTTGGGACGATCATAACCAATCTCCTTTGCTCATCCTGTGCTCCTTATTGAAAGACAGCCAGGAAAGAGCGATATATGCTAAGGATTGTTTTGCTGCCAACCTCTGAAGCTTATTACAAGTTTCAAAGGCGCTCAGTATTCAGCCGCATCAGAAACTTTACTTCCCGACCTGAAGAAGGTACTGAATGACCAAGGGCAGATTACAAACAATAGTAATTATACCTGCCGTAAAGCGAAAAAACTTATGCAAATCCAAGCTTCGCGAACCAAGATGCTATGCTGAATTCTATTTATCAATCAAGCGAATTAATAGAAAGGCCTGTATATTGTAAAAATATTCCCCGATAATTAAAGTTGTCTATTAAGGTTAATTTTACCAAGTGGTATCTCTGATAAGGATTATAAGGTGAACGTGATGACTAAAATTTCCAAGCCTAGTGGCTCAGTAGATTGCTTCAAGATAAAGCTTCGCTTAAAAGAAGCGCATAAGAAACTCTTAGAACTTAAAGATCAAACTGAGAAAAATGAGCTTAAAGCTCTTATAGAATCATTGGAAGGTATTGCTCAGGATATTCAAAAGCAACAAACCCTTTCTTTTAGCACAAATAGTTCGTTCTCTGAATTAGAAAAACTGTCATCCCAAACATTCACCGCTCGCCCGCCTACCGGTATGCTACTGCTCGACCCCGTTACTTTTCGTGTCAAACAAGCAACTACTCCACGTCAAGAACTCTTTGATAAGAGCCACAAAACAAACGGAATTATCGGTTGTCATCCCTCAGAGTTTGTGCCTAATTTTAACGAGACCGGCCTTGAAGAGCATTTCCGTAGTGTAGTTGAAACCGGCCTACCCTATGTTGATACTGAACCAATCTGCCTTCAACTACCCCATGGCGCTGTATTCATGCTTTTTTCGGTCTTTCCTCTAAAGCAGAATGGCACGGATATTAGCGATCTTCTTGTGGTAGCTAATGAAGTAACAGAACAGATTATTTCAAGGTCAAAACTTGAAATAATGACCATCCAATCGCATGAACAAGCTGCGGAGTTGAAATCTGTTTTTGATAGCATTACCGACGGTTTCATCATCTACGGAGCTGAAGGGCAAATCGTAAAAATGAATGATTCTGCCCGTAAGCTTTTTGGATATAACAAAGAGCATGAGAGAATGCTGCCGAAGGAGCGGTATAAGCTGGGGCGAATTAAGCATGACGATGGCAGGCCTATAGAACCTGATGATATCCAAGTACATCGCGCCTTAAAAGGCGAAAAAATAACTACTGAGACATTAATGGTTACTCTCCCTGGCCGCAAAACAACATGGGTATCGGCCTCTGCTGCTCCATTACGTAATACTGATGGAAGCATTATTGGAGCCATCTCTCTTTTCAGGGACATCACAAAGGAAACGGAAGTGCACGAACGGCTGCAATATGCCTATAGGCATCTCAACACGATCCTCAACAGCATGTCTGATGCCTTGGTCATCTGTGACATGGATCGAAATATCATAGATACAAACTCAGCAGTTATTAGTGTTTTTCCGCGTGGCGAAGAGATGCGTCAACTCAAGTGTTTCAATGACTGCACTAATGTTTACGAGCTTCATTACGTAGATGGACGAGAGATGCCTTATAATGAATGGCCTTTAATACGAACTTTTAATGGAGAAGTAATCACTGATTATGAGGCGCGAATCGTTCATAAAGAGAGTGGCGACTTCCGTTATTTAAGTTATAGCGGTTCAATCGTTTGTGATGTTAACGGAAATCCATCTTCAGTAGTCATGAATATTAGAGATATCACAAAACGCCGGTTAGCTGAGCTAGGGCGTGCCCTTTTGATTCAAGATGTCCAGGCATCGCGCGATAAAGCCCAAGCATTGTCTACGCAGTTATCAGACGAGCGAAATTTCCTTACAGGCATTCTGGATAGCATACGGCCTGTTGGGATAGCCTATCTCGATCACAACCAAGTCTATCGTCAATGTAACGTAGCAAACGCCAAATATATAGGAAAAAAGGTTGAGGAAGTGATTGGGCGTCATTTTCATGAGGTTCATAAAGACGACCCAAGAATGTGGGATGCGGTGGGCGATGTTATCCAATCAGGGAAAGCATTTTCAGCCCCCCTTGTATCTTATATCAACCCTGATAAGCCGGAGGACGGATATCTTCAATACCTAGTTGCTTATGTGCCCGATAAGAATTTAAAGGGAAAAGTAAACGGCGTTTTCGTATTGCGTCAAGACATGACTGATTTAGCAAATTCTGAGGAGACTATAAGGGCTGAAAAAGAACGTTTGGCAACCACAATACGCTCAATTGGTGATGGTGTTATATCAACCGATAAAGAGGGCAAAGTCGTCCTTATGAACCAAAAAGCCCAAGAACTCACTGGTTTTGATTGCTGTTTATCAATTGGCAAGCCCATTTCAGAAGTGTATAAAATAGTTGATGAAACAACCCGCCTGCCCATAAAGGATAACTTCAAAAAAGTTATTAATTCCCCTGACAATACTGGACGCTCGGGCCGTTTTATGCTTATCCGCCCTGATGGCAGCGATTGTGTCATTATTGAATGCTCAACTCCAATTATCGATACGGAAGGATGCCTACATGGCGCCGTCTACGTTTTTTGCGATGTAACACTCCAGACCAAAATCGAATATGAACTTGCTAGAGTTAGTAAACTCGATTCGTTAGGGCTTCTTGCGAGTGGTATTGCGCACGATTTCAATAACATCCTGGCAGTCATCATGGGGTGTGTATCACTTGTCGAAATGACAGCTAATCTCACTGAAAAAGAGACTAGTCTTATAGAAGATGCAGAAAATGCGATCATGCGGGCACGCGATCTTGTAAAACAGATGCTGACCTTCTCTAAGGGCGGCGCTCCTATCAAAACCGTCACATCAATTTCAGAAATGCTGAAGGAGGCGTCAAGCTTTGTCTTACACGGTTCAAAAAGCAACTGCCATTTTGAAATCGCTGAAGACTTATGGAATTGTGATATTGACACGGGTCAGGTAAGCCAAGTGATTGAGAACCTTGTGATCAACGCAAATGAAGCAATGTCAAATGGCGGTAGGATAACAGTTCATGCTGAAAACGTGTTCTTTGAAACACAACCTTATTTTCCACTTGAACCCGGCAATTACGTTCAAGTTAAGGTATCCGATCAAGGAGTAGGAATTAAATCTGAACATGTCGAGAAAATCTTCGATCCTTTCTTTACAACTAAGTCATCAGGTACAGGCTTGGGATTGGCTACTGTGCATTCGATTATTCGCAAGCATGGTGGTTATGTCGGGGTTGAATCAAGTGAGGGGAAAGGCACGACATTCACTTTCTACCTGCCTGCAACAAACTGCGCTTTGGAAGTGCAATATCCTGACTTCAGCGAGTCATCGATCCCCAATTACAGCGGCCATATTCTCGTGATGGATGACGAGTATTTGATCCGGCAAGTGACAAAGTCCGCCCTGCAAAATATTGGATGTGATGTAGAAATCACCTCTGATGGTACTGAGGCAATAAGGCTTTATGAGCAAGCCACGAGTGAAGGGCGAGCATTTGATGGGGTCATTTTGGACCTCACTGTCCCAGGCGGAATGGGTGGCAAAGAGACACTTGAGAAGCTGCGTGAAATAGATCCAAACGTAAAAGCAATAGTAATCAGCGGCTACTCTGCTGACCCTATCCTTGCCAATTTCAAAGAGTACGGCTTTGTAGGAGCCATTGCCAAGCCGTTCCACATCAACGATCTAAACAAAGTCCTAAATGATGTCTTAGAAGCCGCCTAGTAATTTAGCGGATAGCTGTCAGCCTCTTTTTACCTGGGAAGAGAAGCAAAGTAGAAGAAGAAGAACGCACAAGCGTTCTTCTTCTTAAAGTGTAGGCCGATTAGCGAATGGAATCGGCGCGGGCGCGACGGATCATGAGGTCTGCGATATCTTCAGAACTTACTTTGTACTCACCGGCTTCTATTTTAGCCTTAAGCTCTGCAACAACCTCTTCACGAACTTCCGGCATATCCTCTACTATGCGCTTGATTTTCTTAACTGTTTGCGCTGTTTCTGAGAATGTGATTGACTCGGACGGAACGTCGGGAGCTTTAGCCGGTTTAACGTGACTTGTTTGCTCATCGTTTGAGGTTCGATTGATTTTCGCTGCGCGAATGTACTCTGCGTTTGATATTTTCATTGACAGTCTGCCTTCCTGATCGCTTTACACGATTAGTTACTTTAACAGGCGGCCTGGCTGTCTTCGGAGGGGTTTTAATGAAGAACTTCCTCGGGAGATCCAATAGCTTTGCGTGCTTACATCACTGTAAGGTTGCCTTTTTCTGTCTGATTCCGCGATCTGTAATTGTACCAATTTAGATTATAGGAAATATGCGATAGAATCTTTAGAGTAATTTCTGAAATATTTACCAGGAAATCAAATATTTTTCTAAACAGGCTCAAATGGCTAATGCACATGAAAAGTCGTCTATAATTGGAGCTTGGAGATATAATACCATCTCTCTTGAGTTTTGGCGATAGGGAAATTACAGCATGAGTGATCAGGATCAGTTTGCGAAGGTTGCGCCATTTTATGATGAGTTGATGTCCGGAGTGCCATACATTTGGTGGGTCGGTTACCTCCAGGTGCTTCTTGACAAGTATGAAGCCACCCCGACAAAGATCCTCGATGTCGCCTGTGGGACGGGGAGCGTGACGGAGCTTCTATATGTTGACGACTACGAGGTCACGGGCATAGATATCTCAGAGCCAATGATCGATGTCGCCAAGTTGAAGGCCGAGCATCAGGGGTTTAACATTCCTTATTATGCGCAAGACGTGGCAGAACTTAACCTGGATGATTCGTTTGAATTAGCGATAAGCTTCTTCGACAGCCTTAACTATGTGAATGATCCTGAGCGGTTGCAATTAGGTTTCCACCGAATCGCCGCCCATCTTCTCCCTAAGTCCCTGTTCATTTTCGACCTCAACACCGTGTATGCTTTAGAAAATCGTCTATTTGACCAAGAGTTGTTGACCAAAAATAACCCCGTGCGTTACCGATGGCGAAGCTCGTTTGACCAACAGACTCGCTTATGTGATATTAAGATGGAATTTTGGGTCATGGAAGGTGAGACGGAGAATGCCTTCACCATCGTCCACCGACAGCGGGCTTATTCCGACAAAGAAATCACGGAGATGCTTAACAAAGCCGGCTTCGACCTATTAGCCGTTTACCAATCCTACACCCTAAAACGCCCCCGCCGCACCGCCGACCGAGTTCACTATGTGGCGAAGTTGAGGGGAAAGTAGATAGAGAAAATTTGAATTCCCTCGCCCACAGCGTGGAAAATGGTTCTGAAATATTTCAGAGCAATTAGCATTACACCCCCTCGCCCACAGCGTGGGAGAGGGGCCTACGAAGTAGGGGGTGAGGGTTACGTGATAACAAGTACTGCATCGAAAAATGAAGGACAAACTTGAAAGAGAACTGGGACGATAGAAAGGAATCTCCGCATATCCCGGGGGCCTCCAAAGTTATGATAACGACTGCGCGACAGTTGCGAAATGATGCTACTCCTGTTGAAAAAATGTTATGGCAATACCTCAGAAACAACCGTTTATCAGGGCGAAAGTTCAGGCGGCAGCATCCTATTGGTAGGTTTGTAACTGATTTCTTTTGTGACGATGCAAGATTAATCGTTGAACTAGATGGAGCTGTACATAACGAGCCAAGTCAGATTGAACGTGACAGTGCACGAGAGGAAGCGCTTAAAGATCACAATTTACATGTGTTGCGCTTTAGAAACCATGAGGTTAAGAGAAATCTCAGTGGTGTATTAAAGGTTATAAGAGAATATGTTATATCGCATAGTTACTCTGCTGATTAATTGCTTTCAGTAGCCCTCCCCCCTTCTCGCGAAGGCCCTCTCCCACGCTGCGGGAGAGGGTATGGTTTTCCAACTTTCATCGAACTCTAGCGTGTTGAGAGTGTCAAGGGTCGTCGTGATTGTAGTACAATTTGGATAGAGTTGAAAATGAATGAAAAGATAGATGATTAATGAATGAAAATATAGAAGACTATAGAAACTCTCCGGAAGTGATTGCTCAGGCAGTTGGGCTAGAAGACACTACGGAGTTTATAGCAATGGCGCAGGCGGATATTCTGCCTGATGGGAAGTTCGGAGAATGCTGGTTACTCGTCGCTGAAGATTGTTTGTGGGTCGTAGCGGACGATGATACAGCGGATAATGATACTTCGTCATCCAAAAGTAGAAATGCGTCCGACGATCAGTCCATGTGGGATGGCTTTGCCCCCTCTATTGGAAATCCGACTATCATTAAGAAAGTTTCTCTCGAAAATGCTACCGAAGCGAAAATCGAGTCACTAGTTGATGCGAGCGCTTTAATCTTAATTATCGATAGCAAGCCGCTCGAGGTGCTGCGTTTTTCAAAGGCTAAATCCGCTCAGTTCTTCCATATCCAACGAGTAATCAATGCGCGTTTGAAGCAAGAAGAGATACCTGAGCAGCGTGATCGTGAGATCCAGTGTCCAAAATGCGGTCGTCCTTATGCGGAAAATAGTCAAGTATGTCGCTTTTGTACCCCTAAAGGCGAGGCTATCCGGCGGATTTTTGGATTCGTAAGACCGTATATGTGGGCCTTTGTCGGCTCAATATTACTGACTTTGTTGGGCGTGGTAATCAACCTCGTACCGCCCAAATTGACCCAAGTAATATGGGATAACGTGCTCGTGCCTCAAGGCGCCGCGGTCGCTAGCTCATACCACGACAGATCCGTTCTGCTACAGTGGTTGGTTCTTGGATTGGTTGCCCTCGGATTGGTCGGAGTTGGGGTGCAGGTGGGGCTAAGGTTCTTGACTGCATGGCTAGGCACTCGAATTGCTTACGATCTTCGCACCAGGATTTTCAATCATTTACAGCGCCTGTCGTTAAGTTATTTCGATAAGCGCAATTCAGGTTCAATCCTTTCGCGAATCACTAACGACCCTACTGGGGTTTATGACTTGTTGACAGAGGCAATGCCCTCCCTAGCGGTTAATATCCTAACTGTTATTTTAATCGCGGTGATACTCTTTAGCTCTAACTGGCGGCTGGCTTTGCTGATTCTATTGCCGGCCCCTATTATCATGTTTATAATTAGGGCCACTCGCAAACGGATCATGCTGATATGGCGTAGAAACTGGCGGAGATTGTCTCGAATCACAAGCATGCTCGCCGGGACCTTAAGTGGAATGCGTGTTGTTAAAGCTTTTGCGCAGGAAGAATTTGAGATTGGAAGGTTCGATAGGCGAGCGGCTGAGCTGCGAGATAACACTTTTCGTGCTGAAGCCGCTTGGGCTAAGTTGTTCCCTGCAATTACATTCCTTACGAGTTCGGGATCATACCTGATATGGTTTTTCGGGGGGCATGAGGTCATGGGGCAAAGGATGACCCCCGGACAGCTAATTATGTTCTTCGCTTATTTAGGAATGTTCTACGGTCCGCTTCAGTCGCTCAACCGGGTCATTGACTGGATGACACGTTCAGTTACCGCTGCCGAGCGTATTTTTGAGGTATTGGATAGCGAACCTGAGGTTAAGGAAGAGCAGGAAGCGGTTCCCATGCCGATTATGGAGGGGAAACTGGAGCTTCGCGGTGTCTCCTTCTGTTACGACGTCGGACAAGAAGTTCTTCACGATATTAATGTTGTGGTTGAGCCGGGCGAGATGATCGGCCTTGTGGGGCATTCAGGCGCTGGTAAGACTACATTTACGAACCTGCTCTGCCGCTTCTATGACCCGAGCAATGGTCAGATATTTGTTGACGATATCCCCATGACCAATATCAAGCTGGATGATCTGCGCCGGCACATTGGGGTCGTTCTGCAGGAGGGTTTCCTATTCCCTGGCAGCATCCGCGACAATATCGCTTATGCCAAACATGACGCCACGCTGAAGGACGTTATCGCAGCGGCAAAGGCGGCTAATGCGCACGATTTCATCATGAAATTTCCCGACGGCTATGATACGCCAGTGGGTGAGAGAGGCCAGCGACTATCGGGTGGTGAGCGACAGCGCATTTCTATCGCCCGCGCTATCTTACACGACCCCAAAATATTGATTCTGGACGAGGCTACGGCAAGCTTGGACACAGTTACCGAACGTCAAATCCAGGAAGCGTTGGGGCGATTGGTGAAGAACCGAACCACTTTCGCGATTGCGCACCGGCTTTCAACTCTGCGTAACGCCAATCGTCTTTTGGTTCTCGATCATGGCAATATCGCCGAGCAAGGCACTCACGATGACCTGCTCGAGCAAGACGGCATTTATGCTAAATTAGTTTCCATGCAAACCGAAATCAACCGGCTAAAAACGTTGTAAAGGAGATTACGGAACTGCCATGGCATTTAGTGATGACCCTACAAAAAAACTATTAAATAAGCTGAACGAAATAGACTACACGGCGAGTGAAACTCGCTACATTGAGCCGAAGGATATCCGGGTTGGGCGTGACCCTCTTAACGCAATGCCTCGGATGGAGATCGCGAACGAACAATGTAGTGTGTGTGTTAGCTTTATACGGGCTTTTCCATTTTCTGAGCCTGAACGCTATATCGTAGTAATGGACGGCGACGACAAGGAGATAGGAATTCTGGAGTCATTGAGCGGGATAGACGATAAATCCTATGAGATTATTAAGGAAGAATTAGATAGGCGCTATTTCACTCCTCGAGTCTTTGCCATTTACGTGAACCGCAAGGAAGGCGATGTCTGGCGGCTCGAAGTCAGTACTGATCGGGGAAACCGTGTGTATTACGTTGAGCACTGGCACGACAAATCGCATGAGATTTCATCCGGGCGTTGGCTCATTGAGGCAACTGACGGTACACGCCTGGAAATTCCTAATATCAACAGCCTGGATAAACGGAGTCGGTCGCTTATAGAACAAACGTTATGATCCGCTCGATCGGGTCTGGGATTTCAGACTTACTTTATCCTCCTCGCTGCGCTGTATGCAGACAACTCGGCTTGCCCTCCTATTGTGATGACTGCCTAAAGCAGATAATTTATATCGAACAGCCATTCTGTACCTGCTGCGGCCTGCCTGGTCAATCAAAACTTTGCAGGGAATGCCTTGCAGGTAACCGAGCGTTTACATCTGCGCGTGGGGTTGGTTATTATCGAGCTACTCTTGCAACTGCCCTTAAGACTTTTAAGTATAATGCCTCGCTTTCGCTTGTTGAGCCTTTGGGGAAGCTGATGACTGATTTTTTGGATACGGAAATAGGGCAAGACGTTGCTGGGGTCGAGATGGTGATGCCGGTCCCTATCCACCTCTCGCGTCATAAAAAGCGCGGTTTCAATCAAGCCCGTTTACTTGCCGAACCTGTTGCCAAGCATCTTGGGTTGCCATTAAGCGATGCTCTGCTTTTGCGTACTAAACGCACCCTGCCTCAAGTTGACTTGACACCTGAACAGCGGCGGGAAAATGTTTCCGATGCGTTCGAAGTTCGAATGCCGAGTGAGATCAAAGGGCGTCGCATTTTGCTGGTAGACGACATCATGACGACCGGTAGCACAGTGACTTCTTGCTCAAAGACACTTCTATCCGCAGGCGCAAGTTCTATTTATGTCCTAGCCCTTGCCCGCGAGACATAGGTACACTCTCTCTTCGATGCAATTTTCATTTAATATCACTCATAAAGATGGATTGGCGCGCTGCGGGGAACTGTCTCTGGCGCATGGCACAGTTGAAACTCCTGCATTCATGCCGGTTGGCACGCAGGGGACGGTCAAAGGCATTGATCAAGGGGAGTTAGAGGAGATCGGCTATCAGCTTATCCTGTCCAATACCTATCACCTTTATCTTCGCCCCGGCGCTGATCTGATTGAACGGGCAGGCGATCTGCATGGCTTTATGAGTTGGCACCGTAATCTTTTAACCGACAGCGGCGGCTTTCAGGTGATGAGTCTTGCCGGTATTCGAAAGGTCACCGATGAAGGCGTGGAGTTCCGTTCGCACCTCGATGGTTCGCTTCATCTGTTCACTCCCGAGCGATCAATAGAAATTCAACGGCAGCTCGGTTCGGATATCTGTATGGCTTTTGATGAGTGTCCTCCGTATCCTTGCACCAAAGAAGAGGCGGCGGAGGCAATGAATCGAACCCATCGTTGGGCAGCTCGATCACTTTCAGCCCGTGCCGATGGTCAGGTGATTTACGGCATCGTTCAAGGCGGCGTTCATGAGGATTTAAGAATAGAAAGCGTGAATGCGATTACCTCGATGCCATTTGAAGGGATGGCGATAGGGGGTGTTTCTGTTGGTGAACCGGTTGAAATGATGCGCGATATCGCTGAATATGCTACTCCCTTGCTTCCCGCAAACAAGCCGCGTTATCTTATGGGTGTCGGGACCCCTGAGGATATTCTCCATGCGGTGTCATGCGGTATCGACCAGTTCGACTGTGTACTGCCTTCGAGAGTGGGTAGGCATATGGCGATGTATACAAGCCGAGGCCGTTTGAACTTGAGAAGCGCGCGTTATTCGGAAGTCTTTGGCCCTGTCGATCCTGAATGTGATTGCTATGTATGCCGACGATACAGCGCCGCTTATATTCGGCATCTGTTTAGAAGTGAAGAGTTGTTGGCAGGCCGTCTTGCAACCTATCACAACCTCTATTTCTACTACAAGCTTATGGCAAATATCCGTGAAGCGATTAAGAAGGGATGCCTTCAAGAATTCCGCCGCGATTTTACTAGCAAACTTCAAGCGGATGACAAAGCATCAACGCAAGCCTAATTCAAGAGACGCTCTTCCCGGTAGACTCACGTTCACGCCGTAAAAGCTAAAGCCATAACGCTCAATTTTTCGAGGGTGAATTGGCTTACCGTGAACGTTTATCGATGCAAGTTGAGGGGCAAGAAAGAGCAGGGTTGCCTCATCCATATCCTCTTCTGCATAGGCTGTCAGCGTTGGGCCTTCATTCCCATCTCGGAGGGTATACTTGACTTTGCGGCGAGAGGCTTCCCACTGCCATATTTCACTCGATTTCCACCACTCCATCCCGAGGCTGCGTCCAACGACGACGAGCTTGCGGAAGGTTTCCTGAGTGAGTCCGTTTTGCGTTAGACCTGGTCGAATAACAAAATGGGCAACCCCGTGATGTCTGGCTGTTCTTTCAATAAGTCCTTGGCAACTCTGCGAAGGTAAGAAGCCATCAGGCTCGCGTGACAAAAACGGTAGTTCAAAGCACTTGAAGAAAGTGCCTTGACTGCCAAATGGGCGGAAGGGATGGCAAGTGCCGAATAAGAAGCCCGCATTCCCCGGATGATTTGGTCCTTTGGATTCTTCTACTCTAACATCATTGAGGTCACACCATTGGAAAAGTTGATTACGCCTTTCCCAGCGGGTATCAAGAGTGCGACTGGCAGCCATACTGCCTCCGGAGGCCCTTGTAATATGGGTTAATTGGATTTTATATCTATCTTCATGCCAGGTGCCCGCTTCGACCGCGTTGTAGAGAAGGCCGATATCGTGTTCGAGGTGTCGAAGATTGCGATATACATCGAGCGTGTATCCAGGAGGCGTGATACACCAAGTTGCGCGAACACCCACTAATCGCATGGTGTAGATCATCGCCTGTGTCGCCTCGGCATCACTGCCATCCGAATCGCATGAAATATGTCCAAGCGCAGTGAGATTTCGAGGATAGTACCAAAGGATCGGTAAAACTTTCTTCATGCGTTGCGCCGAATACAAAATAGCCCGAATAATAAGTTCGCGAAGCATATCGGCGATAGGCTGGTGGAAGAGAGGTGTTTGGTCTTTGTATAGAGGTGCGCGATCGAATTTCCAATCTAAGACCATACCATCTTCGCATCTGAGCATTTCGTCATTAACCGGCGCTGAACCGTCAGGCGCAGGAATGCCGTCTTGGTCGACCGCGATACCTTGTTGGATGTATACAACTGAGCCAAGGAGGTCGAAGCCGAATAAGATCGCCGTACCTTCACCGACTATTCGTTCACTAATGGCATTTCGCTCAGTGGCTTGGTTATGCCCATCATAGGCAAACGCTAGAGAAGTGGCATCCTTAGTAACATGGGGTGTGCCGCCAAAGAAATGAATGTTGCCAGTCAGCCCTTCAGTAATGGGATGATCGCCATTAGCTACTAGATAGCCTTCACCAAAATTGGAGATTTCATTTTTTGTGTAGGGAGCAGGGCTTTCAAATTCGACCCCAAATAAATCTTCAAGCCCGGAACAACCATCGATCGCGATCAATGTAGCTCCTTGCTCGACGTGTTCCCTGATCATTTTCTTCTCAGTGGAGTTCAGGTCAATATTGCCGGCAAGAATAAGAATAGGCGGAAGAGGAGACGTCAGATCATTGCCGTTTTTATGTATTTCATTAATAATAAAACCGGCATGATTTAGTATTTCTCGAATATAAATACTGTGTTTAGGTTTACCTGCGCATATCAAGCCAATTCGTGCCCAGTCCAATTTCTTAACCATCCAATCCTCCACAACAAGGTGTATCTCGTGTGTTAATTATTGGATGGAAAGGCAGATTGAATGAGGTTAAAAAAGATGTTAAGGGAAAGGAATATAGGTAAAAGGCGAATCTTTTCTGAAGCTATTGCATATCATTCCCGCTACTCAGTGATACGGGGCTTGGCTGACAACTATATTGCCGCTGAGAATTGTAATAGAGGTTAAGTATGTAATTATGATTGACGGCACAAGCAATACCGTGTTACAATTGCCTGAGGAGGCAGACGTTCGATTGATTAAACAAAATCGCTTAAAATTAGTCTTGTTGCTTGTGATGGTGATGATAGCCATAATCATCAGTTTTGCTCAAAAGCCTGTAGCGGTGTCCGCAATCAAGCCTGTTAGTGTTTTCAAGTTCGAAGGCCCTGTTGATGTTCCCCATGCAGACTTTGTGCTTAGAGCGATAGATAAGGCTAACAGAGACGGTTCGCAAGTGGTTGTCATGCAACTAAACACTCCAGGCGGATCACTTGATGCCACCCAGCAGATTATCACCAAGATGTTGAGCAGTCCAATCCCTGTGGTCGTTTATGTATCACCTCAAGGGGCATGGGCAGGTTCGGCGGGTGTATTTATTACAATGACAGCCGATGTCGCGGCGATGGCCCCAAGCACAACCATAGGATCTGCGCATCCGGTCTCATCGACCGGGCAAGATATCCCAAAAGATATGCGCCAGAAGCTTGAAAACTTCACTGCTGCCTGGATACACGGCATCGCCCTTCGACGCCATCGAAATGCCAATTGGGCTGAGCAGGCTGTCCGAAAGAGTGTTGCGGTTTCCGAACAACAAGCAGCTAAGCTCAAAGTGGTCGATTTTATTGCAAATGACCTTAATGACTTACTCGTGAAGCTTGATGGGCGTCAACTCACCCTTTCGAATGGCCAAAAGGTAACACTCCACACAACAAATGCTCCGATTAAAAAAATCGAAATGACCATGGCGGAGTTGTTGCTTACATTTTTAGTGAACCCGTACTTATTGATTATTCTTGGCACGATTGCGCTTTACGGGATCATCGCGGAAGTACAAAATCCGGGTGCGGTGTTTCCTGGAGTCATTGGGTCTATCGCCCTATTGTTGGTTTTATATGGGGGTTCATTCCTACCTATAAATATCGTTGGTGTCGGGCTGATCCTTCTTTCAGTTACGTTGTTTCTTGTCGATATCTATTCACCGACCCATGGCGTATTAACGGTAGGTGGGCTTATTTCACTGTTCTTGGGTCTTACGATGCTATTTCGTTCCGATTACGGCGCTCCAGAAGTTTCAATCGCATTTATTCTGCCGTTGACGCTTGTTATCGGCCTAACGTTCGCGTTTATCCTATCGGCTGGAGTGCGTGCTCAGTTTCGACCGAAGGAGAGTGGAGCGGAGGGCATGGTTGGCCGCCTTGCCGAGGTAAAGGTTGCTCTCAACCCCAGGGGGCAAGTTTTCATGGACGGCACTCACTGGAATGCAGTGGGGCCAGGCGATACTATTCCAATAGGTCAGATGGTGAGGGTAAGTGATGTCAAAGGTTTGACACTTTATGTTGAGCCTGTGCTTCCTGATGGAATTTTAACCGGAGGTGATGAGAACTCGAAGCAGGAATCTTGAGTATCGATCGATAATTATTAAGAGAGAATTAGCGGCTCCAAGAAGTAGCGCGGAGCTGTAGAAAGGTTTAACAAATGGAAGAACTCATTCGGTTTCTTATGACTAACCCTTCGGGAGCGTTTATTATTGGGGTAGTCGTTGTTGGCATGATTATTTTGCGGGCGAGCGTTCGAATTTTGCCGGATTGGGAGCGGGCAGTTGTACTTCGACTTGGACGGTTCCAAACGGTAAAAGGCGGCGGTATAATTTTCCTTATTCCGCTTATCGACATCCCGCGAATAGTGGACACTCGAATTGTGACGATGGATGTTCCCAAACAAGAGGTAATGACCAGGGACAATGTGCCGGCAACGGTGGATGCGGTTGTGCTATTTCGGGTGGTCGATCCGAAGAACGCGATTTTGAGTATCTACGATTATTACCGAACTGCAAGTCTTAATTCTCAAACGAGCTTGCGAACGGTTATTGGGCAGGCTGAACTCGACGAACTGCTTTCAGAGCGTGACAAGATCAATCTCCGGTTGCAGACCATTATCGACGAGCAGACAGAAGCGTATGGCGTTAAGGTGATTTCGGTTGAAGTGCGTGATGTCTCCTTGCCGGAGACGATGAAGCGTGCGATGGCTCGTCAGGCTGAAGCAGAACGAGAGAAGCGTGCTAAAGTTATCGCTGCCGAAGGTGAGTTTCTGGCTTCACAGCGACTGCTCGAAGCTGCCGACACTGTCTCTAAGAACCCAGTTACCCTTCAGTTGCGGTTCTTGCAGACAATGGTTGAAATTGCCAATGAGCGCAGTTCGATTACGTTCTTGCCAATTCCGATTGACTTGCTTAGCCCTCTGATGAAGGCGATAGGGCATAAAGAAGACGAGAAGAAATAAAAACAGGGCGGGCGTATAACGCCCGCCCTGTTCCTTAAATCAATTATTGGGAGGTTTTCGTTCTCAGCATTTCTTCTTCGGCTCGCTCAAGATCGGCCATTGTCTTTCGTTCAGGCACTTCAAAAAGCTGTGGACCATTTTCTTCGATAGCCTCGGCTTGGGCAACTGCCATGGGCTTAGGCTCGGCTGTTTTGGCCTCGACCTCTTTCTTTTTAGAAACGGGTTTTACGGCTTTTCCATCCCCTTCTTTTAACAATAGGATGTCATCCATACTGACTAAGAGGGTGTAGTCCAAGTGGAAATCCATCTCCTCGGGGGTTAGGCGCGTCTTTGCTTCTTCAGAAAGGTTATTAAGCCAACGCTCGTGCATGCGTTTTTCAGAGGCCTGGTGCCTTTCTCTGAAATCTGGTTCAAGCGAGTCGGTATCAATTTGTATAGCTGCTTCCTGTCCGTACAACTTCATAATGGTGCCGACAAGGCCACCGAAATAGTTATAATATCTTGCGAGTCGGATATCTTCTGAAGTTTGTTCGCGTGTCGCTATTTGAACGCTGTCGCCAATTTTAAATTTCGTCAATTTATACCCTCGTGATAAGAAGTCCTGAATTTGTCTTGTGTGATGCAAACAGGCAGCAGGGGAAATGAATAGATCCCCATTGCGCGTAGCGATTGTTATTTTACCTAAAAACCTTACCCATTGGCAATTTCAATCCGGTGTTGGAGCTTGACTTTGCCAGATCGACTGACCTCTTCGCGATAAATTTGGTGTAATCCATGGTAAGGATTTAGCCCCCATGCAGCTTTTACTTTAAATCTTGCAGCATCAAAAACTTTCTTCGTGGCTTGTTTGGTAACACCCATACGTTTACCAATTTCTTCAAAAGACTCTCCCCTGCGACGCGCCTGAAAAACCAAATATTGTTTACTGGTTAGCTTAGCAAGACTTATGACCGTGTCAAGCTCTCTTGCCTTCAACGACCGTGTTGCACCTTCGAGTTCGTTTTGGTTAATCTTCAGAGATTTTTCTTGTTTGTGACTACGCCTGAGCTTACGGGCAAATCCATTTTCGGTATAGCATGGAGCTTCGCGATTACGTTGGGTTGAGTTGATGTACCAATCGGCAAGTACTGAGAGATCTTCAGATCGCATCGGGGGCCGCCTCCTAAAGAATAGGTGTACATATGTATACTATAATTATAGGTGATTGTCAACCAAAAACCAAAAACGAAGCTGAAAGAAATATAATTAAGTTTGATAAAGTGGACAAACTGAAGCAGATCCTATTTCCCCCTTTCCAAGGGGGAATACAAAGGGGTCAATCCGTGCATATTGAGTTAAGTTAGCCCCAACGTGGCATAGCAAAAGATGCCACGTAAACGGGACAGACCCCCGCCTGTATCCTCTCCCTACACCGTCAGGTGTCATTGCGAGGCTGCCTTGTGCCGAAGCAACCTCCTCCATCCGGATTGCCCTTCGATATGGCCTGGCGGCCTACTCAGGGAAGCGGAATTGAGTAAGAATTAGAGAAAGAGAAAGAGAATGAATCCGGAGACCCCTTATAGTCCCCCTTGGAAAGGGGGACGTTTTTATAGCTGGTGGGTGATGACTTACCTCTACAATCCAACTTTCGCAAGGCGTTTTTGGAAGGCGGTGGGGGGTTCGAATGTGGTTAGGCGGTCTACTTCTTGTCCTTGGGCGTTTAAGAGAATGACAGCGGGGAGGCCGTTGACGTTGTATTTGGTCTGGATGGCTTGGACTTCTGTATTGTTGCCATCGGTAGCGTCAACTCTTAGGGTGACCATCTTCGCCATCTTTGCCATCACTTGTTTATCGCTAAAGGTTTGCAGCTCGATTTCATGGCACTGTTGACACCATTTGGCGGTGAAGTCTATAAGCACCGGCTTGCCATCAACCTTTGCTTGGGCGATGGCTGCTTCGGTGTAGGGCAGCCAAACCACCTTGCTTGCTTCCGTTGGAGCGGGACGCCAGATGAGGACTGCTGAAGCAACGGCAGCAATCCCCAGCAGGTTCTTCACCTGTCGGATCATTAGCGAGTTCTTACCGGTCTTATCGAACATAATAAGGAATACGCCTGAACCTAGTAGGAACACCCCCCAGATGGTGGTATACATTTGCGTCGTTACACTGGGAAGCGGGCGTAAGTAGAAGATGCCCACGCCGATGACGACAAGTCCCAGTATATGCTTGATCGTGACCATCCACTCACCGGAACGGGGTAGTTTCTGCGCCCCGTTGGGGATAATTGCAAGCGCCATATAGGGTAGACCTAGCCCCAATCCAAGTCCGAAGAACATCCAGAACCCAAGCACGTAACTGCTTAATTGAGAGACAATCGCAAAGAGAGCGAGTACGACAGGCCCGGCGCAAGGAGCCGCTGCAACTCCCGCAAGCATGCCCATCATCGCTGCGCCGCCAACTCCACTCCTGCCGCCGACTTTATTCATAAGGAAGCTTGGAGGCCTTATCTCCCAGAGATCGAACATGCTCAAAGCAAGCGCGAGCATGATTACCGCCATCCCCGCTGACACCCAGGGGCTTTGGAATTGGAAGCCGAAAGTCTTGCCCGAAGCTGCCGCTATTAGACCAAGGGTTGAATAGACCATTACGATGCCGAGCATATAAACTAAGGCTAGACTAAAAGTGCGCTTCCGATTGCCCGGCGCCTGCCGCGCAAAGAAACCGATAGTAATGGCAATAATCGGATAGACACACGGCGTCAGGTTCAACGCTAACCCGCCAAGGATCACCGCCAGCATTAGCGCCAACCAGTTATGAGCTTGGTAAAGGGTCCAAATAGACATGGCAAGCTTGTTGTCTTTGAAGTTCTTCGTTGGGTCAACCACAGGAGTAGGCGGGGTTGGCGGTGGGGGCGCAACGGTTGGGATCTGATTGTTCGGCTTTACAGTCGGCTTATCAGGTTGAGGAGCTAACGCTTCTGGCGTATTCGGCTTCTCTGCTGCGTCTATCTCGACCGTCGTCTTAAGGGTTACTTGAGCGGGAGGATAGCAGTTTTTGTCATCGCATGCCTGATACTTTACTGTGCCTGTGAAGTCGATAAAAGGCGTTGGCTCACTCTCAGACGTCGTGTTCTTGATGTGCAGCTTGAACTTAATCGGGACTGTGCCCTCATAGACTTTCGTCTGCGCGCCAGCTACGTCAACCACCTTCGGCGCAGGGTAGGTGATGTCGCTTATTGTGTATTCCGGGAGTTTATCAGGGACAAACTCGGTTGGGATAAGTAAGGATTGTGAGGCTGGATTGGCGTTGATGTGGTATCCGGGCGGTACGTTCAGTTCGATTGTGCCTTCGATCGTCTGGCCAAATCGCGCGCGATTCGGATTGAAGCTCACTTTGCCGGTGACATTAACCACCTGCGATTGAGCCAATCCAAAGGCACCAATAAACGCCATCAACCCCAACAAAGCTCGAAACCTCATAACCAACCTCCTCTTAGCACAGCTTCTATTATACTTAGAAGCATGCTAGGCTCACTCATAACCCCGTGTAAATAGCTTTATTTCTTAATAACTAGCTTACGTTAACGTACAACTTTTAAGGTTGTTTTAACGGTCACAAGGCTGGGGGCGAAGCAGTTGGTGGCGTTGCATGCCTGGTAGCGAATAGCGGCAACAAACGGGACGGATGAGGCCGGCTTCTGCTTGGCTTTCAGCGGCTTCATCGTCATTTTGAACTTGATAGGCACAGTCCCTTCATAAACCTTAGTTGGTGCGCCTGCCACCGTAACCGTCTTAGGCATCGGGTAAACGATACTACTGATGGAATACAACGCGTTCTTGCTCGGCGTGAGCACGGTCGGGATTAAGAAGTCTTGCGAGGCGGGGTTGGCATTGATATGATAGCCGGCGGGAACTGTCAGCGTCACAATGCCTTGAGCGCTCTTTCCATAGACTAAAGAGCTAGGCTTAAATGAAACTTTCCCCGTAACATTAACCGCTGGCGCAGCAGCCCAAGCTGCGACGTAGACATAAGCAAATATAAGAATGCTAGTGCGTAATCTCATTGGCAATCTCCTCCATTTTCTCCCTTATTATACTGTGCAAGAAGGCTATCAAGTTTCATCACTCGTCTTCCCAGAGTTACTGACGCTCCGAGAGAAGTCTGAACCCTCTCCCCCCTGTGCCAGGCTTGTTATCGTTATATGCAGGGATTTGGGCACAGGAAGGAGATACAGAGGGGGGTTGCGTAGAACCTACCGCTTGTTCACAAAGGCCAAAAAAGACCCCCACCTGTATCCTCCCCCTACGCGAGTCTGTCGTGATAAGGCGACAGGTTTACTTGCGCAGGGGGAGGACTCACAGAGTGAATGATGGGTACTATTGAACAAAGGAGGATTGACATGCAAGCGCTTTTATTAATTCTTTTGGGGATTGCCGCAGGAGTATTATCGGGAATGTTTGGAATTGGCGGGGGAGTGGTTATCGTTCCCGCGTTATTACTTTTATGGAAGCTGCCAGCGGCAGAAGCAACGGGTACCTCACTGGGGGCGTTGCTTTTGCCCTGGGGCATCCTTGGGGCGATTGATTATTATAAAAAGGGCAATTTGAACATTAACTTTGCCGTGCTTATTGGCTTGGGTATCCTGCTAGGCGCCCTCCCTGGAGCCATCTTCGCCCAAGACCTCAACCCAGTCATCCTCAAGCGTCTCTACGGGGCATTCCTCCTAATCGTTGGGGCGAACTTTCTGATCAGAGGTTAAGCTGAGAGGGTTGAAGCGTAACTCCAAGGCTGTTTGCCCTGGACTCTGAGGCGATGACTAACCGACAGAGGGGCAGTGTCTAATCGAGGAGGGATCAGAGTCTAACGGGCGAGGGACCGGTGTCTAAGGCATGTAGCGCGTGGTCATTATGGGGCAGGTTTTGCTGCTTACAGGTAACCGCAACTGATGGCCACTAAGACATCTTTCCTTAATTATCGGCATTTCCCCCCGGCCTCCTGCAACTTTCACCTCACACCCCGCAGTATTAAGAAGCGGGGGAACAGGAACGGCAATAAATCAACTTGCCCTTTCGCCCTAATTGCGACGGTTCTCTTCTATATGACAACCGGCAGTCAAGGTAGTATGACTGTTAGACGGATGGACGTATTAAGGGAGTAAGACCGAGAGGTGAATTCAAGATGCGCAGGCAACCAAAGGCAAAAGTGGCGAGAAACCAGTATTGGCAAAGCATGACGCAAGTAGGATTTGTGCTTGCGTTGGTAGCGTTTATACTGCTTTTAGTGTCTTTTAATATCAATGAATTCTGGCTGCCGTTGTTTTGCGTAGGTTTGTTACTGTTCGTTGCATTGGGATGGTTACGCCCGCATGAACCGATTGTGATAGGGATCAACGTCGGAGCCATTGTGGCTGCCTTGGCTGTTAGTTATCTTGTGGTCATTCCTTCTAAAGAGTCCGCCCCAAATACTGGCATTGATTTTGCATGGCTTTACTACTTAATGTCTTATTTGATTGGATGTCCGTTAGGAGGCTTTTGGGGGGCTGCTTTGGGGGTTATTGTCAGTGGTTCCAGGGCGCGACGTAAGGCCGCTATTTGGGGCT
>JBAXQP010000004.1 GCA_037131655.1 bacterium
TGCCGATATCGACCGCCCGTCTTATTCAGTTATGCTTTTCGACTCTTCCGGTGGATGGAATCAAAGCGGTGGGTTCGACTTATTCGACTATCGGCATAATGACAAAGCCAATGTTGCTTATGCTGATGGTCATATTAAACCTATAAGTCCTGAAGAATTAAAATTGGAAAGCAGCAGCCCAGAGGGTAATAGTTCTTATTGATAGCGGGTTTTGTAATCATATAACCAACTTCTTAGTCTGCAAAGACCTCATAGATTAGGGGCGGCGGAGTGGTTGGGCTTGGGGAGAATTCGTAGGCAGATTGGATAGCGGTGATGACGGGTTTCACATCGGAATTATTTCGCGCATGAATGGTAATTAAAGGATCGCCGGGTTTAACCTTATCACCGATTTGTTTGTGAATTTCCAGACCAACCTCTTGTGCCACGGGCGCGTCGAGGAAAGTTCTTCCTGCCCCGAGGGTTAACGATGCTTGGCCTATTGTGCGTGCGTTGAGTTTGGCAATGTAACCTTCTTTTTCAGCCATAACCGTATGCTTGATAGGCGCTTTGGGTAAGAGGGAAGGGTTCTCGATAACTTTGGGATCGCCGTGTTGGGCGATAATTATTTCCCTGAACTTCTCAAGAGCTGCGCCGGATTCGATTATATTTCTAGCAAGCGCTTCCCCTTCTTCGACACTTTGAACTTGCTTAGCTTGTCGTAAGCTATGTGCGCATAGGGTCAGGCAAAGAGAATAGAACCGTTCATCTTTCTTGCCTCCAGGTGTGAGAGTTTCAATTGCTTCGGCAACTTCCAAAGCGATTCCGACAGTTGAACCGAGGGGTTGGTTCATATCCGTAATTAATGCGCCCATAGCTCTTCCAGAGCCTCGTCCAATCCTTATAAGTGTTTTTGCTAGTTTTCGGGCTTCGTCTAATGTGGGCATAAACGAACCGATTCCTGTTTTAACATCGAGAATAATCGTTTCAGAGCCAGCGGCTAGTTTTTTGCTCATAATGCTTGATGCAATGAGGGGGATGCTTGGCACTGTTGCAGTCACATCGCGCAGAGCATAGAGGGCTTTGTCGGCAGGTACCAATCGTTTGCTTTGGGTCGCCATACATGCACCGATACGCTCTGCTTGTTCGAGCATCTGTTCGATATCCATTTCAGTTTGGAAACCGGGGATAGCTTCCAGCTTGTCTGCGGTACCTCCCGTAAAGCTCAAGCCTCGTCCAGACATTTTAATTACCGTTGCCCCGGCTGCGGCTAATAAAGGCACGATCACTAAAGAAGTTTTATCTCCAACTCCACCGGTGGAATGTTTATCGATATGAGGTCCAGGGACGGAAGAAAGATCAAGCTGATCGCCTGACAAACGCATACATTCGGTTAAATCAGCGATTTCACGCGAAGACATACCGCGCAGAACTACTGCCATTAACCAGGCTGCTGTTTGAGCTTCGGTAACTAGTCCATCTAAATATCCTAGTACTACTGCAGCAATTTCCTCATAAGTTAGCTCAAGGCCTTCTCGCTTCTTTGCTATAATATCCGGTATCATTGTTCCCAACCTTGAATGCTGCGATCAGCAGCAGGGTGATTCGACGACCTGGGCGTATCCCAATAATAGTTTCGCGAAACTAATTCAAGAATCCTGCTTTTTTCTATTTTTTAGTTTATAGCATGATTCATGAAAAATTGTGTAACATATTTGGGGGCAAAAAGTTTAGCCTACCGTGCAACGGTTTCGTAAACGGCTTGGTTGAACTCCACGCGATAACAGGCAAGGAGTGTAACATGTTTTTTAATGACGAGGAACAGCTTCACGGAGCAACATCCGAGGAAGCACAAACGACGAGCGAAAACGCACCGGAAGTAGAAACACCAGTTGTGTCTACTGAAAGCGCGACGCCAAGTGAACCCGCTGCGGTGACTATGGCTGAAGCCATGGAGCAAGATGCTTATGCGCAGAATTTCAAAAAACTGTCTCGCGGAGATCTTGTTGAAGGCACAGTGGTCCATGTTGATAAGGATAGTGTCTTAGTTGATGTCGGCACCAAGTCCGAAGGGGTTATCCCTCTTGACGAGCTTTCGAATGAGATGATTCAATCAACCGATGGCGTGGTCACTGTTGGGGAAAAGATTAATGTCGTCGTTCTGCAAGCGGAGAACGAGGAGGGCAATCCTATTCTCAGCAAGAGAAGAGCCGATTTTGAAGACGCTTGGGATCGGATTGAAACAGTGCTTCGAGAGCAGACAACCATAGCTGCGATGGTGACGGAGCGAGTAAAAGGCGGTTTAGTGGTTGATGTCGGCGTACGTGGATTTGTTCCGGCAACTCATGTCGGAAACGGCAGATTGCGTAATATCGAGCGATATGTCGGCCAAAGTCTACCGCTGAAGGTGCTTGAAATCGATCGCGATCGTCGCAAGGTTGTCCTCTCAAACAAACTTGCAGAGGATGAGCTGCGCGAATCCAGCAAAGTGGAAGTCTTCGCCAGGCTGCAGCCTGGGCAGATTTTGGAAGGGACAGTTCGACGCATCACCGATTACGGCGCTTTCGTTGATTTAGGCGGGGTTGATGGATTGTTGCACGTAAGTGAGATGTCATGGGCGCGAATAGCGCACCCATCGGAAGTGATGAAGGAAGGCGATAAGGTTAAAGTTATCGTACTTCGCACCGATGCCGATGCGGGCAAGGTATCGCTTGGCCATCGCCAAGTATTACCGGATCCATGGACACTGGTTGCGGATGCTTACACCGTTGGCGCGACGGTGAGCCTTCCAATCTCTCGCCTCGTTCAAAGCGGAGCTTTTGTGCGATTACCCGAGGGTGTGGAAGCTTTCATTCCCATCAGTGAAATGGCTCAACGCCGCATAAACAAGCCAGGCGATGTCGTTTCAAAAGGCCAAGTTGTAGAAGCTCAGATCATGGACGTTCGTCCCGATGAGAGACGCATGGTACTTAGTTTAAAAGCGCTCCAGCAGCATGTCGAACGACAAGAAGTTGAAAAGCATATGCCCCGACAGCAGCAGGGCGGCACAACTATCGGTGATCGTCTCGGCGCTCTTCGCGGTCTATTAGAGGAATCCAAACCGGAAGCCTCTGCCGAGCCTGTTGAAGTAACAGCCGAAGTGTCAGCTGAAGTACAAGTGGAAGCTCCTGTTGAAAAACCGGCTAAAGTTTCCAAAGCTGCAGCGAAAGCTGCTGCCGAAGCGATAGTTGAAGTTCCTGCGGATGTTCCAGTTGTGCCTGAGGCAGCAGAGCCGATTGCAGAGAATGAGCCTGTAGTTACTTTAGCCGATGATAATGCTGAGACGGCTGAGTAGCTTGACTGGTCTTGCGACCTAATGAGTTGTCCTTCCCTCCTGTGAAAAGAGAAGCAAGCAGGGGGGAGGGCGCTAAGGTTACGGGTTTGTAGCATTAAATTTCTTAAGTGATAGAAAAGGTGGCAGCGTGTGACCCTGGCGCATAAGGATAATAGCCCAGAGCCGAATGGACATACGCAAGTGGTTGCCGTCACTGGCGGTATCTGCGACGGCAAAACAACTGTCCTTAAAATGTTTGACGAATTCGGCGCAAAAACGCTAAGCGCCGATTCAGTGGCTCAAGAGCTACTTTGTCCAGGGACGGATCTGTGGGAAAGGGTACACAGGGAATTCGCGTCTGAGTTGAGAGTTTTCGAGAGAGGGTTGCTGGCAGATCTAATTGCTAACAATCCGCAGGCGCGAAGAAGGCTTAATCGGCTAATGCATCCGCCGATTGTAGCGGCTATATATAAGGAGATTGAGCAAGTTCGCTCGACGTCGCGAGGGATTTTCGTTGTCGAGGCGCCGCTGTTGATTGAGATAGGTATTCAAGGGCAGTACGATCGGATTCTTGTTGCATCTGCCGGATACACAATTCAATTGGAGCGCCTCACACAGCGTTTAGGCGATCGTGATAAAGCAGCTCTCTACCTCCAAAGCCAACTTCCCACATCAGTAAAAAGAGCCTTTGCGGATTGGATCGTCGATACAAGTTATCCTTTAAATGTAGTCAGAAGCGAAGTCCTTCGTATTTGGACGGAACTTTCATATACTTTGCGCGTCGGTTTAATAGACTCTTCTGTATAAAGGTTTCCGCTTGCTATAGCAAAGTGCTATAATAGCGGCAGTGTTTGTGCGAAATGGGTTTAAGGCATCATAAGAATATATCCCGTCTATATATGTTTTGAGGGGTGAGGTAACAAGTGAGTAATTCAGGTGTCATTATGCGATTTAATCTTCTTGTTCTCGGCATCTGTTTGGGGGTAGCCGCGCTTGCGCAGGGACTACCAGCTTCCTCGGGAAGCACAACTAGTGTGGGTAGCAAAGTTGCCAAAGCTATTGGCCCACCTCCTTCGTACGGCAACTGGGTGCCGGGGCCAGATGGCCTAACCAACCCTTTGAAAAGTAACGTAACTCGTGCGGCGTCTACCCGTGCATCAAAGCCTATGGTGCGTGACGTCACTCAAGCCCCGACGAACGACATCCAGCCCGTTTATGGGCCGGAATTTGCAGTTTTATACTTTGCTAGTAACGCCAGGGAGAGAAGTGTTGAAACCGGCCGTTTGGCTTTGCCAGGTGTCGCTTATCATATTTGGCAAACGAATACGGATGGCTTTAGTGGCGTCCAACTTACCGGTTTAGACAGGTTCACCGATGAGGCGAACGGCGACCAGATGTATCCCTGGATTTCGAACACCGGTCATCTATTGGCCTATAGCACACGCCGAGTTGCCGGCGCCGGTAACTTCGATGTTTACATTCGCAACCTGACCAATGGCAGCCGAATCCAGATCACCAGTCAGTCGAACCCCGGTAACAACATTCATCCAACACTTAATCCCTCCGGTTCTAATGTTGTTTTCTCGTCAAACCGATTTTCGACTTCCAACCCAGGTCGACGATACCGTCTTTACTGGGGAAAAACGAATATACCAAACCCGTCTTTAACACTGGTTAATATCTATTCTGGTTTTGGTGGTGGTTCTCAAAACTTTGATGATGTTGATGCTGCTTGGTCACCGGACGGGCTTACCGTTGTCTTTACTCGGCGTTATGATAACGGCGAGTCGCACATTTGGTTTGTCGCTAATGTGATCAGCCCAAGCGTGACTGGGTCAGGGCAATTAACCGGAACAACCATTGATGGTGTTCCAACTCAAGAGAAAGAGCCGGCTTGGGTATGGAACTATGTGGGCGGTAGCGCAAGCGAATCAGGTTTTGTATTTTCGACAAACCGCGAGTTCGTTGATACAGATTACGTTTTAACACCTAATCATTGGAACATTTTTTGGTATAACTCCCGAGCGGCGGGGTATCAACCCGAAACTACTTATGGTAACAACCTGTACCAGCTTGTAGTCGATCCAGGCGGTCCAGACCCCGATACTTCAAATCCAAACGGTGGTGCGGAGCATCCGACTGCGGCGTTCTTCCCGTTACTGACTGATGGGGACTGGGAACTTACTTATCAGTCAACTCGGCCAAAAGAAGTGAATGGAGTAGAGGTTCAGGGTAGGCATGATATCTGGACCAGTCTACTTAACGATAATTATCTTCCAACGCTTGATGCGATCCCTCAAGTTTTAGATGTGGATGGAAATCCTGTCCAAGAGCAAGCGCCAGGCAGTACATTCATATTCCGAATTCCGGTTAGCGATTCGTTCGGCATGAAAAGTGTCTTCCTGCAGTTCAAGGACCCTGATCTTAAGATTTATGCTCTCGACTTTCCCTCACCAGAGGAACCTCAACCGACCGATTCTTACACAGGATTCATGGATATAAAGTCCAGCATAACCGCAATTCGTCCATGGGTCGAAATTGGACAGAAGGCGCTACCCATCGACAACGATGAGGAAACAAACCCGCCAACGACTGACCTATTAGCGTTTAAAGGCGGCGGCTTTAATGGCGCAAGCAACAAGTATGTAAGTCCGATTGCTGATGCTGATCTAGAAACGCCGTATGTGCTGCAGGCTTATGATGACGGTCCGATTTCCGCAGGTGGTCATGAGCCGGAAGGACAAGTTGCCGAGGACGGCTTCTTTACCGCTTCATGGACTACACCGTCTTATTATGCAGGCCGTGATTTCTATATGGACGTTTATGCTGAAGATGTCAGCGACAACAAGATGGTGTGGGATAATATCCGCGGCTTTACCACTAGACCGTGGACTGGCGGCAACCGATGCTTGTTCGTTGCCGACTATATTGCCGGCCAGATATTTGCGCAGGACAGGAATATCAACCCGAATTTGGGTAAGACTGCCATACGCGTAGGTTGGCAACCTGTCGAGTCCTATTGGACAACCAACCCGTTTATGTACGAAAATCAGACTAGATATATAAAACCTGCGGTCGATTCGCTTCTCTATAATCTTTGTCCTATTTTCAGCTTTAAAGATCCTACTGGACAAATGCAGTTGCCTCCTGGTGATCCGACTCTTGGTAGTTCGGGTACCACTACTTTTGATATCTGGCGTGTTCAGTGCCGTGGTCCCGTTCCTGTCGCTATCTTACAGTCTTATATGCCGAGAACGATTCTACAGCCTGGCCCAACGAGTGTGAGCGGTACTCATAAGGTGTTCGTAACTGACCACTATGTTGCTTGGGCGTGTCCTTACTCCGGAGATCTTTTAACGAATAATGATTCAATCGATTCGGCTGCAGTCCAGGCCAATATAGCGACCTATTTAGATGGCGGCGGGAAATTGATATTGAGCGGTCAGGAGATCGCTTGGGCGGTTACCCGCGGTGGTCAAATAGCAAGCCCGTGGCTCAACACATACCTAAGAGTTGCGTACGAGACAGATACATCGCTGGATATCAGCAGAGCCTATGTGGCAAACCGGCACTACGTGGCAGCCTCTCGGCTAATCGGCCAGGGGGTCGCTCCGCAGCAGTGGGGTGACTTCACAGATGCGCCACTTGCTGACCCCGCCTCGTTCATAACTGGGCTTAACCCAGTAGTCGGCTCTATGGGCGCTCGCCCAACTCCTATCCAAGGGGCTTTACTTGGCAGTCGAACGGGTGCATGGAACAATGGGTGGATTGACAGTGTCACCCTCACAACCGGGGGACGTCCTTCATTTGGTTACTTCAGTATAGGAGAAGGCTCTGGAGTAGCAGGCTCTTATTATGAAGATGTCGTTAAGGGTAGCAAAGTTATCTACATGGCCTTTGGCTTTGAAGGAATCTGCGACCGGTTCGTTGCGACGACAACACCAAATCTAGCGGATCCGGCTATTCCTCCTGAACTTTATGTAAAACTCGTCGAGTGGCCGCGTCGTTCTCAGTTTATGCTAACTTGGGCCGACTGGTTCCTGACAGGCGTGTTCCGAGGAACGGTCTACTCGATCGATCCTCAGACGGGAACAAGATTGCCTGAATCAGGTGTTCTGGTGCAGATTACTCAATCGAGCGCTACCGACGAATATCACTTCGGTGAAATTGTTGCGACTGGCGTTACTGACAGCTCAGGCAACTACGTGATAGAAGGCGTGCCTTCGGCCATGTACCTCGATTTCAATGCAGTAAAACCGGGTTTCCGCATTATGCACCCAGAACGCTGGGAGATTTTCAATGGTGGCGACCAAGAAGTGATGGACTTGATTATCACTAAGGAGCCGCCGGGACTATTAAAGGGTAAAGTTGTCGACAAGACACAAGCGCCTGTGGTTGGCGCGAAAGTGACTGCGAATCTATTAGGTTTAGTCGCTGACGATCCTAACTGTGATACCGCAGAGGGTTCGATTGATCCTGACGGTACAGTTATCGGTCTTACCGATATAAATGGCGTCTACTCTTTACAGCTTGGAACTGGGAAATGGCGTATAACAGTCGATGCGACTGGTCAAGGGTTTGGACCAACGACCCTACCTGCTCGCCTCTGTGCAAATATATCTTCGAACATAACACTTAATTGGACTAACGATGAGACACAGTGGTTTGTCGTTCAACCCTATCCTGGTGGTCTCAATGGAACGATTACAAGTTCCGAAGATGGTTTGCCAGTTAGGAACGCGTCAGTAACCGCTACCTTTAGCACTGGCACCTCCACGATTACTAAGGGGCCGATTGTTACTGGTGTTGATGGCAAGTATGACTTTGGTAACGAACTGGACGCGGGCAACTGGATTGTTCTCGTAACTGCGCCTGGTTTCATCAACAAGTCATCAAGCGCTAGCGTGACTTCAAACGAAACGACAACTCTCGATATTACTTTGGTTGTTGCACCTCCAGGTGTTGTCAGAGGTTATGTGCTGCGACGAAACGACGCAGTGCCAATTTCTGGTTTGACCGTTCAGGCGCTTCAGAGTAATGTCGTTATCGGAGAAACAACAACATTTACCCCATCGCTTATCGGGAGTGGACACGTATATAACTTCGAATTCGGTACAAGCTTCAAGCTGACCGGTTCGACCAAAATAAGAGTGCTTGTAAACGGACTTGGCTATGATACACCTTCGGATGTAACAGTCGTTGTTCCATCGGGTGGAACGGCCTATACCACGAATATCTATCTCGATCCGTTAAAGCCAATCTCAGCTGGATTGACACTCTTCTCAACACCATTCAACTATACAGATGATCCGAAGACCTTGATGAGTGGTTCGAGTAACTACCGATTATTCACTTGGATAACGAACATCGGTCGCTTTAAGTTCTATCCTAACATGCCAAGCACGAATGACCTTCTGCGAGGTAATGGATATTATGTCCAGGATACGAAGTCACTTGCCTTTATTACAGAGGGTGATGCCGGTAATCAAGCGCTACCATTTGAAATTACGCTTCAGCCGGGTTGGAATTTGATTGGCGATCCCTTTAACTTTGACGTTCGCTGGTTTACCACTCCCTCACAGCCTAACGGTGCGCGAGTAAAAAATCCTCTCAATTTATCTGAAACACTAGATATGGATACGGCAACCGCTCGACAGCTTTTGGCTTCCTCTTTGTGGAGTGAAATTGCTGGAGATAGAATCCCGTCCTACAACCTAGAGAGATGGGTTGGTTACTGGATCCGTGTTTACCAACCGATTACAGTTGTCATCGATCCGGCAGGACGTCTCAATAGCGCTGTTATGGCGCCGGTTAGCGCTGTAAGAAGCGTAGCTGATCAATTAGGATGGCGTTTACAGCTTGTAGCTGAAGGCGCTGGAATGAGAGACAGCGGAACTTATATCGGTGTTTTACCTGAGGCAACTCTTGGGTTTGATAATCGCTTCGATGCTCAAAAACCAGGTACAGTAAATTCACAATACATATCAATGTGTATTCCTCATCCCGAGTGGCGAAAGTTTGCCGGTGACTTTGGTATTGATATTCGAAGCGCCAAATCCGTTTCGCAGTCTTGGGAATTGAAAGTTGATATCACAGTTCCTAATAGCAGCGTTTCAATTAGTTGGCCTGGTATTAGCGGAGTTGGACACGGGGTTGCTTTGACTCTTGTTGACCTGAAATCAGGTAAACGTATAAATATGCGCAATGAAGCGAATTATACGTTCTATGCTAAACAAGCAGGAACCTATCGCTTCCGAGTGCTATCAGTCAATGCACCCAGTCGCGGTCGATAACAAATATATCGTCAATCTGCCATCTTAGTATGAATGGCAGATGAATCAATCTGGAACAAAGGTATAGTCGAGACATCAGCAATGGAAGCTGTCGTCGAAGACGTCATTAATCATAAGGAGGTACTCGGCTAAGTGCGACGAATAATTCATTCTCAACTAGGCCGCATGATTAGTAAATTACTAATCTTAACGCTTATACTATCCGTTTGCAGTGATGTTATTGCCCAAGTTACTTCAGGGGATACTTTGGGGACATCAAGATGGGCAGTCATTGATTTCACGGTAAAATCAGGAAATGCTGACGAGTCATTAGGTCGTCTAGCTTCCGATTCGGTTGCTGTTGAATTCAACAAGACAAATCGCTATGATATTACTCCTCGGAGTACAGTCGATCAAGAGTTGAAGAATCTGCAACTTAATCTGCCTCTCAATAAGTTAGGCTTTCTTCGATTAGGCAGCGCACTTGATGTTCAAAATATTGTCTTTGGACAAGTTGAATCAGTTAAGGTGAGCGGTAATCCGAAGGTTGCGCAAGTTGTTATTTCTGTACGTGTGATCGATGTTGCTTCGGGTTTAGAGGTTAATGGCGCATATGGTTCTGGTAAGAGTTCGCCCCGTCCCGGTTATAGTGGCGCGGACGATACACTTATACAAGAAGCCATTGCGGAAGCAGCCTTTGAAGCCGTAAACTCCTTAAAAGCATTTACACTTCCCGAGGCTACTGTTCTTAATATGTCCGGAAGCCATAACATCCTCCTTAACAAAGGTCAACGTGAAGGCATCAAAGAGGGCATGAAGATGATCATCCTCCGCAACAAAGAAGAGGTTGCGGTGGTACAGATTACTCTAGTTGAACCTGATAGCTGTATAGCCAAAATCATTACTGAGTATAAGGGTGTTGCTCCTGGCGATAAGGCAAGAGCAGCATTTGAATTGCCTAGTTATAAAATGAAGGGCGACAGAGTAGCGTTATCAAAACCTAGAATAGCCAAACCCGGCGGAATTGGCAAGATGTTGATGCCGGTTATAATCGCTCTTGGTGTTGCTGTTATTGTAATGGCCGGCGGCGGTGGTGGAACGTCTGCGACAGAAGCTGTTAAAGCTGAGGCGCTAAACGTTACAACTGTTAATAGCCCGCAAGTACCTATTGGGGCTGCCGTTAGGTTGAGTTGGGCAACAACATTGTTTGCGAAGGGCAATAAGTCTGCTCAAAACTGGCTTATTTATCGTTCCGACTTTAACCAGATGGTTGGTGGAATGAGAGCGCCAGTTGATGTTGTTGCTGGTAATCAACACTATGCTATTGAAGAACCAGGAGTTAAGGCGACCCTCGACTTTCCTGCGCCTGCGAAGATTGGCTCTGATGATTTAAATAATCAAAATGTTGATAACGTGCCAGGAATCGTTCCTGGTAATTCGTATGTGTTCCAAGTTGGTTTAGTGTATAGTCTTGACCCGCTTGAGAGTCCAAACGGAGCCACAAGTACTCAGTATTTTCCAACGGATCCTTCTAATCCTTCTGGATTAGCAACACCTTTGAATTTGCCGGTGTTGCTCACTCCAACTAATGGAAGCTCTTCAGTGCTCCTAACGGCTGCGAAGTTTTCGTGGAATGCGGTAAGTGGGGCGAATCAGTACTTCCTTGAGGTATCGACCGATCCTACGTTTGTTGCATCATCAAGTTCAGGTCATAAATTGTTTACATGGGGACCCATGCAGACTGTTCAGTCGACTGGTATGATTGCAACAGAAATTCTTAACATTAGAAGTACTTTTGAGAACTTTACGCATCCCGTAGGTACTTTCCCGAATGTCTATTGGCGCGTTGGTGCAAGTCGTATACAAGATAATCCAGGCCCATACCCCGATACCCATGGTCATCGGTTTATTTGGAGCCAAGCTTATCAGTTCCAGTCAGTTGAATTTCCGCCGCCGCCGCCCTAGTCACTCAGGTGAGTGTTAGTGCTCTTTGAATAACACTTATGGGCCTGGCGTGATGTTAGGCCCATAGATAATAAAATAAATTTTGTG
This sequence comes from bacterium, assembly GCA_037131655.1. Lineage (NCBI taxonomy): Bacteria > bacterium. Next base: position 11,617 of record JBAXQP010000004.1, read on the forward strand.
ACGAACTGAATCCAGCGATATAGCGATTAGTACATTCGCCTTATCGCTGTGCTAAGAAGTTGTAAGATAGTCCTGTAAGATAATATCGACCCTTGCAAGTTGCCTTGTATTACATGGTACTTTGCATACTAAAGTTAGAGGTGACTGAAGATGTTTCGGCGCACTCCTTTATATGTTGTGCCTATCATAGCTGTCCTTATGATCGCTTGTAGCGGCTTTGCTGCTGTAAGTCCTACGGTCAGCTCTGGATATGTGCCTGGCTTCCGACCCGGCGAAGTTGTCATCACTCTGAAACCAGGTACAACCCTGGATGATGCGCTAGCTGTCGCCGAGTCTATGAATGCTATTATTATTGACTCTCTGCCTAGCTGTGATACTTATCTTCTTAGAACACTATCTTATACTAGATATGAAACTGGGGAGCGCGGGCGTGCAGCGGTAATGGATGTGGCAGCCTATGCAAGTCAAGACCCACGCGTTAGCTATGCACGTCCAAACTTGGTTGGCGTAAATTTTGCAACCCCGAATGATCCATACTTCTCGCGCCAATGGCCGCTTACTATGATGAAGCTCCCAGAGGCTTGGAATCTTGAAAAGGGTAAAAGTAAAATCGTAGTTGCCGTTATTGACAGTGGCTTTGAAGTTACTCATACCGATATGGTAGGGCGATTCTTGCCCGGTTATGACGTTGCTGATATGGATGCTGATGTTTCGGCGCCACCGAATATAGCGAGCGCTTTTCACGGACAGTGGGTGGCTGGTACCATTTCGGCGCTTACAAATAATTCGCTTGGTATTGCCGGCGTTTGTTGGGAAGGCGTTAAAATACTTCCGGTTAAGGATGTATATGACACGTCATTAACAAGTGAACCGGATAACTTTACTTTTCTAAGAGCGTATCAGTACTTACTCGATTATTCGCCCCAACCGGACGTTATCGTTCAGGCTCAGGGCATCTACTCTGCTGGTGATCCAACAGAGCAAGGTTTGATTAAGTCGTTAACAGATAAAGGGATTATTTTCCTGGCGGCTGTTGGAAATAGTAATTTTAGCACTACCATTAATAATGTACGTCCTGCTTGTTATCCAGAAGTCATTAGTATTTCAGCAGTAAATTCATCGAAACGCAAAGCCAGCTATTCCAACTTTGGTAAAGTTGAATTTGCTGCGCCGGGTGGTGAAAGTGGTGGCCCGACAGATAGTTGCTTGAGGCTAGATAAAGGCAATACGATTACTTGGAACTTTAAGGGTACCTCTGCCGCCGTCGCTTACGCAGGAGGAGCAGTTGCGCTTGGTTTATCTGCTGGGATTAAGCCCAACAAGATAGTCGAATATCTTAAAGCCGGCGCTGATACACTGGGGCAACCTGTTCCGAACGCAATCTATGGCTATGGCGTCATTGATGTTTTTAAAACATTTAGGGCTGCCGGTTTGATTAAGTTAAATATAACGATTGATACGCCTTTAACCGGTGCGCAGATCGAAACACAGGTTGTTCCATTTCACTTTACTTTTTTCAACATGAACCCTGACTCATTAGTAGTGACAGTTGACGGTGAACCAGTTGTTATCGAAGATCCAATTGTTGTAAGCGAGACCGATCCGATGACCTCAACCTTAAGTACTACTTTGATGTTGTCCCCGACAGGTCTAGATAGCGCTCATACGGTTGAAGTGACCGGTACAAGCGCAGTTGACTCGACTTATTCTATCACCAAAACAGTATTGGTCTCGGTTGTTCCGCATTTGTTGCGACAGGGAAGACATATGATTTCCGTTCCTTATGGAATGGCAGAACGTTCACCGGAATCAGTGTTTGGGCCTGACTTCCGCTTATATCGATGGATTTATGAAGATGGATCAGGCTTGTGGGCTCGCTATACCTCATCAGGGGTACAAGATGAGCGTGCTAGCTTTAATCCGCCTTCTCCAGGAATGTATCCGGACGGCGGTTCTGATTTTATTCCGCCACTAGGTCTTGGTTGGTTTATTGATCTTGGTGGAGATATTAGTGTTGTTGTTGATCAAGCCGGCTTAAGTGTTCCCTATGACATCGAGTTAACGCCTGGTTGGCAGCTATTTGGTAATCCGTTCCCCTTCGATGTTGATTGGTCTACAACTCAATTCGATGTGCCGGGTTATCGACTTTCATTACTGGAGGCCATTAACAAAGGTGTTGTTCGTGGTGAACTTTGGCGTTGGAATGGTGTAGGTTATGAGTTTGATGTGGCGCCTCTTGGACGAATGAGAGCATGGGAAGCGCATTGGTTGAAAGTCATTCAGCCGTGTAGGATGATCCTTAAGCCTCTTTCATCGGGCGTCTCACGCGCACAAACAACTGATTGGGCTACCACTTTAGTAGGCACTGGCGGATGGTTGATGAAACTGGCCGCTCAGACTGGTGATTTGGACGATGCCCAGAACTTTATCGGTCTTAGTTTGCGCCCAAGTTTAAGAACCTCACAGATTGAGAAGCCGCCATCGGTTAGCCCGTTTGTAAGCCTCTCGATGCAACCCTATACGGGCAGCGCGAATATGGCGGTTGATATTCGAAAGCTTGGCCCCGGTTACACTATGTGGAACTTCTCGGTTTCGACTGATGTTCTTAATTCTAATGTCAACGTCTATTGGAACAACCTGATAGCTCCAAAAGTCGGAGTTAAAATGGTTTTGGAAGATATTACATCAGGGAAGCGTATAAACATGCTTGCCAATCGATCGTACACCTTCCTAAGCGGAGGAAAGCCCACCGTCCGCAAATTCCGTGTTTACTGTGGCACGAACATACCTGTTTCGGTGCCTGCAACAACGCGGAGTACTAGTTCCATCGGAGCTCGTTAACCAGTTTCCAAGTAAGCGCCATACACGTTTGTATGGCGCTTACAGGGCGATGAGGAAGTGAGATGAACATGAACCTAATATCTAATAAAATTAAATTATTCTTCGGTGTCTTGGTTGGGTTATCCCTCCTTGCCACATGTGCATTTGCATCTATTGATGGGTACAAGAGTGCTCTTAGCACCACTACTGTCCCCCCCTTCTCAACTGATTATGCCGCGGTTGATATCGACAACGGCATAATTGGTTTTGCCCAAGGGATTAGTGGTCAGGTTATTTGGGGGGTCCTTGGTGATGTAGCTATTGATGCAGCAGGTAGGATAAGCCTCTATACTGTATTGGGGGCTGAGCTTGATGCTAATGATAATAATTCAGCATTAACTTGGGGAGCCCCTTATCCAAGCGGTGACTTCGGCTATATATCAGTTGGTGTCACGGATGCTGCACAAAAATTTGCGGTGCAACGATACGGCACAGATGAAGGCGGAGCAGGTGGAGGTTGGATTCTGGCTCCATACAAGATGGCTGGCCGTCCTTCTGTCCAATCTCACTGGACTGGACCTGGTGGTGTTCAAGTTTGGATGCGTGCCGAGCTAATTCAAGATACTTGGAAATTTAACTTTTGGTTTGAAAATACAGGAGTTGATCCGGTTATCGCTCAAGTTCGTTGGGCTGGCTGTATCCAAATGCTTGACCCCAGCACCCCGGTAACTGGCCCGACCGCCTTGGAATATGTGTTGCCGCAAGGTTTGAGACCTTGGATTCTCGATCATATTCTGTCTTCTCCAAACTTACCGCCGGCGATTGATTTCTTTATTGATAAAACCAAAACAGCGCCTTCGCTTCACTTTATCACTCAATCTGATGATATGCACCCTGACCAGGTTGGGATGGATGCTTTGGCTGTAGGTGGTTTGGGAAGAACAGTTGGCGCTATTTGGGGATCAACGACTTTACCGGATGTCGAAGCATCACCTACTGCCATCGCATTAACATCGTCTGAGATTGTATTGCCAGGCAGATATCATATGACGACAGATGCTGGCCTGGGAGATCCGACAGGTTTTGATCCGGATGCGGTTATTTATGTGAACCTTGCTACTGGCGTCACAAACGCTTTCAAACCGATGGCGTTAGGTACTGAAGCGCCACGAATTATAAGTTATAACCCACTAGCTGACCCGAGTTTAAGCCCGAACCCATTTGAAATTATAGCAAGGGTGACCAATCTCTATCAGAAGCCGGAAGGTCCTGCTGACCTGCAGAATATTTTGGTTTCAATCGACCTTCCTACTGGGTACATCCTTTTGGATAATGATGCTCAGAAGTCGATCGATCGTTTAGCTCCTAATGAGACACAAGCAGTTAGATGGCGTGTGTATTCAACGGGTGCAAATACTGGAATCGATCAATATCGTGTAGTTGCTTCCGTCCAACAACCATATATTAGTAAGATTACTGCTAATAATCTTGTTACCTCTGTTACGGATTCGTTTAAGCTAAGACCACGATGGGTACAGTCGAGTATTCCCTTCGAATTCCCAGGCGCTCAGCCTTTGTGGACGACATTTGGATTGACTCGCGGTACCACTCGTCAGGTTAGATGGGATCCTGTGCTTGGTCAGTGGACGGGAATAACGCTTAACGAACGTGGCCGAGGTTTCTTTGTGAAACTTCAACAAGCATCTTTTGATCTTAGTGTAAAGCTCGCTAATGCCTCAGAACCTACTGGCGAACTTACCCAAATATATGCCATACCGCTCGATGATGGCTGGAACCAGATTGGTAACCCATGGTTGTATCCGATTAGTCTGAAGCAATTACAGTTCATTAATCCTGACGACCCAAGAGATACTCTTTCATTTGACGAGGCGTTAGGGCTTGGGCTAATTCGCAATGCGCTTTGGGATTGGAACCCCGATCTGAATAATGGAATCGGCGACTATGTTCTTGCTAACGATCCTTCCTCCAACACGGACGCTGTGCTTGAACCTATGAAGGGCTACTTCATTAAGGTGACCACAGGTCGTGAAAGAAGGCTTCAAGTTCTCTATCCGTTTGTTTCAATACCAGGCGCTGGTATTGCTACCACTGGTGTTAGTTCGTTAATAACCCGTTCAGTTGTATCTAATGATTGGGCATCACCTTCACGTAACCAGTGGCGTTTGGGGCTAACAGCGAGAACTGCGAAAGGGGCGAGCAATACAGCCTATTTCGGAGTTTCAAGCACATCTGTTGATGGGTATGACGTCAGAGATATCGAGTCACCCCCCTCATTCCCCGGTGGTGTTCAGGTGTTAATTGACCATCGAGCTTGGCCTTCACCAAATTCAGGGTTTTATCGACAAGATATCCGTAGCGCTACTACCAGCCGCAACGTCTATAGTATGATTGTTACTACAGATGTTCCGCAGATAGTTAGCCTGAATTGGCTGCGACCTGATGCTAATATGGCTGGCTACCGAATGAAGCTTGTTGACAAAGTGACTAATAAAACTATTACCATGAGTTCGACGACTTTCTATAGCTTCCGCTCCAATGGAACTCGTCGCTTTGAAATAATCTTAGAGAAGATAGCTCCTGCAGCAATTCGACGTTAGGCCTATCTTTTGAAAGCAACCGCAAATGCGGCTGATGTAAGATACAAGGGGGCGGGACGAGTATTGTCTCGCCCCCTTATCTATAAGTAGATACTCTTAGAGGAGGGCGCACATGAAGTTATTTAGCAAAATAGGCGGCTGGCTGCCGCGAACGATTATCGTTATGCTTGTGTTGTCGTTGGTCTTCACTGTGGCTTGGGGACGCAGCAAGAGCAAAGACCAATTAAAGAATGTTGTTAAGCGCACGATGGTCGTATTCCCCATGGATAAAATCAGCGGGGCTAGTATTCCTGATAATGTCGATTTTACCGATATGTCAGGTGGGATATTATTCACATGTTTGTCAAAAGCAAACTTTAGTACGGTTTATTTATCCCAGTTTAACAAACGCAACCCTTCACTTCAAAGAGCGATTAGCGAGGGACGTTTAAAGAGTGATCAACTCGAATCACCCTACAATGACGACTTCAGCGGAGAGCGTCGGGCGGTCACACTTGCAAGAGAATGCTATACAAAACTGGCAATGGCTGGAACACTCACCGCTTACACTTATGATACAGCTACTCAAACAGTTTCCGTCACTTTGGTTGTTGATGTATTAAGTGTGGTAGACGGAAAAATAGTTGCTTCGAGTGGTCATGCAGGCAAGGCCACAGCAACTGAAATTGCAGGTGAAGTGAGTGAAGTCACTTTGTTGAAGCTGGCTCTCGAACAAGCATCTGGCTTGATTGCCATTGACGTTAAGAAGATGTTGGATACACCCCCGAGCGTGACTACTGCTCCACCAAGCAATTAGCTCTCGGCCTGATATGTGTGAAATGGAGGCATGGAATTTTCTTTATGCGTGATACTCGTCACCTATTGAAAATCTGGTTGTTTGCGTTGGTCGTTATTGCTTCAAATGCGATTGCCAGCCCTATAGGAACTGTTCGTATTTCACCTTACCCGTCGGTCGTTATGGCCGACGGGAAAAGCATTGTAAATATAAGTGTGGATGCGAGAGATCAGGGAGGTCATGCTGTTCCTAATGGAACGCAGGTAACTCTTACCACGACACTTGGTCAGTTCCGCGAATCAATTGTTTCTTGTACTTCAGGCGTAGCGCGGGCTGTGTTAGTTTCCGGAACAATTTCAGGCAATGCGAAAATAACAGCAAGTGTCATGGGTTTAATTACCATCGGTACTGCGGAAGTAGAGTTTGTTAACGACCGCCGGGCAATAAGTGCTGCAAGTGAATATATCGAAGTAGGAGGCCGTGATTATTTAGCTTATTTCCCAGAACCACGATGGGTTTCTGCAAGCGGTAAGAATAAAGAAGCGTTCATCATATATCGTGATATTGAAATTAGAGCGGATGACATGCAGCTCGATGCCGGAAATGAGCGTGTGATTGCTCGAAATGCGGTTGTTAAGTCGCTCGGCAAGACCCTTGAATGTGTGGAGCTTTCATATCAACTTCGAGCACGGCAAGGGATTGCGGTTACTAACTATGAAGGCCGAACCCAATTAGTCACAATTCGCGGGACGAACATCACTGGAAAACCTGAATACTTTAACGCGAATGATTTCCACATGCGAGATGACTTGGACACGGTACAGTCATTTATCACTGCACATTACATCACTATCTTCCCCAACAATAAAGTTCAATTTCACCGTGCTAATATTTATGTGGGCGGAGCAAAGGTGATGTCGCTTCCTCTCTATTCATTCGATATGTGGAGTGCAAGCGGACAATTCTTTTCTACCAATCTCATCGGTTTCCAAGATGGGCGATTGTCGTTGGAATTGCCTTTTTATTATATGTTAAGTCCTAAAGGCACAGGTGCTTTGACCTTAAGAACTCGTCAACAAGCAGGACGTGGATATAGCAGTTCTCACGGCACATTCCTCGACCTGGATCAGTCTTATAGTTCATCGGATAAGTATGATGGGGCATTCAGCTTAACGAACTTGGCAAGTGGCGATTGGGGCGCTTCATTTCGCCACAATCAACGTTTTGGCGAGAATATGCAGGGCTTCTTCATGGCCGATTTTCCTGAACATAAAGGCAGCTTCTTTTCTGCTTCTCTAAATAGGCAATTTAAAGGATTTCATGCGGGCCTAAGCGCTTCTATGCAAAATCAGTTCTCTGGGATTGACCCTGATGCAAAACAGTTTGACTTTTCATTAGAGACGGATCCTAGACGAATTAAAGGTACCCCTTTCAATAACACATGGGCGCTTACTTCAAGCTATACACGGATGAAAGGATATGATGGTAAGGAGTTTGCCGAGGATGGGGTTGGGCTTCGATGGCGTGGGATGATGAACCCGCTTCGGTTCAGTAAGACTGGCTCCTTGCAGAGTGGCTTGACCGTCAGTAAGCTTTTTGGAACAAACGCTACCAAGGATGTCGACGTCCTGGCTACCATTTCGAGCACGATGCGTTTGTTCAATACGACTTCGTTTAATATTGTCTATGACTTCGCGCACGATAGTATGCGTTCTGCGATTATGGGAAGCCATAGATTGTCGGCACAAATTTACTCGACAGCGGGTCCGGTTCGTCTTTCTCTTATCGGTATTTCCGGATTGGATACGGACTACAACAGCATCTTAACGGATGCCTCCTTTCAAATCTCGCCGTTACTTCGGTTTGGGGCCAGCTATACTTACCAGAAGTTTGTTGGCTTTGGGGTAGATGACTTTTCGCTCGTACTCGGATACCGGATAGGTTTCCGCGAATTAGCTCTTACTTGGTCAAAAGAAGCCAAACGTATCAACATTGAGCTATTATCCGCTTCATTCTGAGGCATTAAAGTTAAGAAGTTTTGATTAAGCTTCTGTTTGCATTTGGGGAGAGAACACTTTCGTAGACTTCTACTACTCGTCTTGCCATGCTTTGAGGGGTATAAATCACACTTTGATTTGCTGAGTTAGCACTGAATTGCTTGCGAAGAGGCTCATCATAAATGAGTTTTTCTACGGCTTGTGTAAAAAGTGTCTCTTCGTTTGGAACGACAAATCCGGTTTCGTTTGGCCGCATAGCCTCGCTTGCCCCTCCCCCTTCAACAGCAACACAAGGTAAGCCATATGTTTGAGCTTCACCGATCACTAGCCCTTGCGTTTCGGACGTCGAGGGGAATACAAAAAGGTCTGCAGCGGCATAATAACGATTAACTTCCTCGCGTGGCATCCCTCCGACGATATGAACTTGCCGATCGATGCCAAGTTTTTTAGAAAGACGGGCAATGTGATCCAATAAGGGTCCAGCGCCAACCAGCCACAGGGCACAATTGGGATTTTTATCTAAAATCGGCTTAAGTGATCTTAAGAGGAAAGGCGTATTCTTCTCTAGGGCTAATCGGCCAACATAAAGCATCATTAGCGTTCCATCATCAACCCCTAGAGCTTTGCGTTGAACGTGTCTATCAAAGGCAGGCGCTTCAGGGATGGCGGTCGGAATAATCGTCGCTGCTTTGGTTACATTGTGAGCACGAAGCGAATCAAGCGCTGCTTGGGAAGGGGTAATTAATGTATCGCATTTTCGATAATAGTATTGCAAGTAATAACGCAACATAGATCGGACGATGACTTTTGGGATGAAAGGCACGTAATGTATGTAATTTTCATAGAGCGTATGATAGGTGCTGACCAGAGGCAGGCCCGCGCGTTTGGCCAAGCTACGTGCTGCCATCCCAGTGAAGAATGGCGTATGAGTATGCACTATATCAATGCCGAGCTGGCCGAATGCGTCTATGATGCGCGGGCTAACTGGCAGAGCCAAAGGATAACGGTATGCAACCGGAGGTTGTATTGAAGGTAGCCGCAACACGTTCGGATCGGTATCTTCATAGCCGCGGAACGTAGGTGCAAATATGTACACCTTATGCCCCAAGCCTCTCAGCTCCTTAGCCAATCCACGTACTGCGATACTCACTCCATTTGGAACCGGTAAAAAGCTGTCACTGAACAGCGCAATTTTCATAACAGCCTCACACTATTCTTATGTTCTTCAAGAAAACTCACGATATCGGAGAGCTTGAATCGGCGTTGATTGCCGGCTGTTCGATGGTGATTGAGCCAACCTTTCTCTGTGTAACGGCGAATAGTCGTAGGGCAAACACTCAGCAATAGCGCAGTCTCCTCCAGTGATAGAACAGGATCCAGCAATCGAGAGATAAGTTCAGCGCGATTCTTGGTCTTATGACGGCGTCCAGTCGGTTGGGTTTCAGCGTCATAACCGTTTATTGTTGTTAGGAAGCCGATGTGACGTGTCAATCGTTCCCACATACGGGCGACTTCCTCAGAGACTTGAGGCTCTGCAGTTCGCCATCTAGGTCGAGGAGCGCTTAACGGTGAAGCTTGATCGCTATTTTTTCGTTTTCGGACAGGCTTATTAATTGGAGGTTCCTTAGCCTTTTCAAAAACCGCTATCTCTTCGATAATCGCTTCCATCTCCCCTTGCCCAGGATCGGTTACCGGTTTCTTTGATGGCTTTGGTTGAACAGGCAATACTTCAATAGCCTCTTTTTCACTAGGAGAATCATCGAGCCAGGGCATGTATTGTTCAAGCGAGGGCATGGTGATATCATAAATGGAATCGGGTGTCTTATCTATGCTCGTAGTAATAGACGGTTGTTTAGCTGGCTTGTCCGCTATCGTCGGCATTTCGGGAATTGGATCCGCTTCCTTCACTTCAATGACTGGAGGAGCTAGGGCAACTGTCGCTTCTTGAACTGTGAAGTAAGCAGAAGGCGGCTCTGCATGCGCTATTGCGGGCGATGCAGTAGGCTTTTCCGGTTCAACCGTTACTTTCTCCGTTTCAGATGCCTCTTCAGCTTCCTTTGATTGCTCTGTGAACTGGCTATCTAAATATTTGTACCACTCATCAATCGAGTTGATTTTCATTTTATGTCTCCAAACAACAAAATGCTAGCTTACTCCATCCTACTCTCAAGGCACAATCAACATTGCATCGCCGAAGCTCAAAAAGCGGTATCGCTCCTGGACAGCTTGGCGGTATGCATGAAATAAGTTCTCTCTTCCGGATAGCGCGCTAACCATCGCCAACATAGTCGTGCGCGGTAGATGAAAGTTGGTTGCCATCCCATCTATGACCTGGAATTCGTATCCGGGTGTGATAAAAATTCGTGTAAAGGCATCCCCAGACTGGACGTTGCGCTTGCCGATAGCTGAGGCCTCAAGCGCCCGAACGGCAGTAGTGCCAATTGCGATGATACGACCTTTACATTCGCGAATTATCTCGGCAGTCTCTGGGCTAATCGTGTAATGCTCGCCGTGCATCGGGTGTTCTTCAAGTGTGTCAGTCCTGACTGGGCGGAATGTGTCAAGGCTAACATCTAGGGTGATCTTTGCGATTCCAATACCCTTTAAGCGAATACTATCTAATAGTTCAGACGTAAAGTGTAATCCTGCCGTTGGGGCCGCCGCCGAACCACCGGTTTGGCTGTAGACAGTTTGATAACGCTCTGGGTCCAAAAGTTGTTTGTGAATATATGGCGGCAATGGGACTAAACCCGCATTTGCAATTCGATCTTCGACAGATCCGTTTCCTTCGAACTGAAGAATACGTCCGCCAAAAGGGGTGCTGGTACCGACTTGGGCGCGAATACCATCGTCAAATTCAATCCAGGCACCGGGTTTGAGCCTTCGCCCCGGCTTGACCAACGCTTCATAGCTATTATTTCCGAGAGGCTTCAATAGAAGCGCTTCAACCTTAACGTCTGTGGATTTATGGCCTAATAGGCGCCGCGCCGTCACACGCGCATCGTTGAGGACTATGAGGTCGCCTTCATTCAGGTATTCCACTAAGTCGCTGAATAACCGGTGTTCGATTGCTCCTGTTTGTTTGTGTAGAACGAGTAGGCGCGACTTATCTCGTTCCAGGATTGGATCCTGGGCTATCAACTCTTCAGGTAGAACATAATCGAACAGGTCGGTATTCATAGATTTTTAAATATAGTCCCAAAGTTGGCGCAAGTCGGTTATTCGAATGCATTCCGCTTCCGGATAGGCGTTATTGCGGTCGATGAGGACAGGCGTGATGTCTGCTGCAAGCGCTCCCGCAACATCGGCGTCATAGGCATCACCTATGTGCATGGCCTCCTCCGCATCTACTCCGGCTAGGTTTAAAGCCTTTTCAAAGATGGCTGTATCCGGCTTTTCACTTCCTACCTCAGCCGAGGCTAGGACGAAATCAAAGTGCTGCTTTAAGTTTAGCAGTTCAAGCACTCTGTGTAATGTATGATCCCAGTTCGAGACGATCCCTAGCGTCAGCCCACGCAAACGAGCTTCGTTTAATACCGGCAGGACATCATCAAATGAACGCCATGCCTTGCTGTTGTCGCCTAGCAAATATTCCGTTAACATTTCATGCAGTCGGTTCGCTTTAATGTCAGGCTGAGAACAACCCGTTTTGATTATTAGTTGACTGCCGAAGCTATGCCAGTATTCTTCTAACTCCGCAAGCTTTCCTCGGTAGAACAGTTGTGAATAGAGCAGAAGGTATTCTCTATTGGCATCATCATAAGCTTGTTTAACATAAGGCAGTGAAAGTTCAACACCCAATTCTCCCGCAAACTGCACCAACAGTTTTGAGATTTCAAAATCACTCTTTAATATCGTCGCGCCGGCATCAAAGAATAGAGCGCGGATACGTTTGCAATCAACTATCTGTTCGTTCATTTTTGTTTTGGGTATACCGCCGAAGTGAAGCAATAATCCATGATATCAAAGCTAATAAGATGCTTAACGCAATGCAACTGGTAATAGGAAAGTAGATAAAGATATTATCTTTACGATAAACAATATCCCCTGGCAGTTTCCAATTCCGTATACCGGCGTATTCCAAGGTGAAGAGAAATAATCCGCTGATAAGAAACAGAACGCCGACTAACAGCAAAATCCGGGCCACCATCCCGACTTCGCTTATCATATCATTTCCCTCTTGAGTACGATTGTACCCTCAATGCAAGTTCAGGTCAATCAATTTGTACAGCATTTACTAGCAATAGTTATACGAAAGGGAAGTGGGACATACCGACACCCGCCTCTGCTTCCTGGCGGGGAAAAAGGGAGGGGGCCGATCGAATGGTTTCGAAGACGAGCCTAGCGGTTGAAACGGCCTCCCCATGTAGGGGCTGGGCTTGCCCTGCCCTCCGGAGGGCGCAGCAAGCTACGCCCCTACAGGGGATCGTGGAGGCGAACTACAGAATAGTTACTTATAGAGGAGAATGAGAAAGGCTGGATCCCCCTTTTGAAAGGGGGGAATTTCCTGAATCTAGCATTTAACGTTCAACCACGTGCTTCGCTCCGGTCCAACCTTTGACTTCTACTTACGGATACGCACTACTTTCCCCCAAGCAACTCTCTCAGATACGGAAGGGCGTGGGAGAGGACGCGGGAGCGGTGGCTGGTTTGGTTTTTTTCTTCGGGGAGGAGCTCGGCCATGGTTTTGTTTAGTTCGGGCAGGTAGAAGATGGGATCGTAGCCGAAACCGTGTTCGCCTTTTGGATCATGGGTAATACGGCCATCTCGGGATGCTTCAAAGATACGGGAGGGAGTGTTGGGGGCGCTGATAGCCACGGCAGCTTGAAATCTGGCTGTGCGTTGTTCATCCGGCACATCCTTTAGCTTCTCCAAAATCAGAGCGATTTTGATGCTGAAAGGGGTGTCTTCGCCGGCAAAACGTCTTGAATAAAGGCCGGGTTGGCCATCGAGATAATCGATTTCTAGTCCAACATCATCTCCCAAAGCAATCAATCCGGTGTGTTTGGAGGCAGCTTCGGATTTAATGGCGGCATTCTCTATGTAAGTTGTACCGTTTTCGTCAGGTTCTAAAGCCTCAGGGAAATTGGCCATCGTGAGGAATTCTACATCCAAATCAGCAAGCCCAGCGCTGAGGATGGTGATAATTTCACTCGCTTTAGCCCGATTTCCCGAGGCAATCAGTAATTTCCTAGGGTTAGTCATCAACGCCAAGAATTTGAGTGTACATTACGTGGGCAGGGTTGATTGTGATGACACCGCGTGAACCCATTTCCATAACCCCTGCGGTCTTGATAAAAGACACTCCTGGCAATCGCACCAAAGCAGCCGTGGGGGATCGAAGGTCTTCAATAACCTTCTCCGCTTCTTCGCGAGTATTGACGGGGCAGTCGACCTCAATTCCGATAAGTCCGATAAGCAGTGTTAAACGAGCCATGAAATCCTCCCAATTATTTATAGCTGAATGATGATTTACATTCAAAAAATTCAAGCTAGACCGAAAAACTATCTTTTTAGCGTTAAGCGCCGATAACTTAATATAAGTGCATCAAGCGCGTTAATCTCACGCAATTGTACCTGTGAAAGATTAGCGCTGTCCTGCCGAAAATACAGATATATCACCTGGATGTGAATAGAAATGAATAAAACAGTGTTTGCTTCAACAAATTTGGTGGTCGGAAGTCAAGTTTATATTCGTACAAGTGAGAGTGACGCTGAAAAGCGCGGCTTGTCAACGATCATAGAGATTACACCGGAAAGTATGTGGCTAAGCCACCCACATGGCGAAATTCTGAGTTTTTCAAACGATGGCGCCCTAATGACTTTATCAATTGAAGACGACCAATATGCTCTAGTTTCCGAGGTCAGAGTTCTTCATATTCGACGCGACTTGTTATGTCGTGACTTCGAGGTAACCCTTCCTTCCGATTGGCAATTCCTACATCGCCGCGCTTCACCTAGGGTTGCAATGGATGTTGAAGTATTATTGCTGAGAGTTGCAGAAGCTGAAGCAAAGATAAAACATTATATTCCTGGTCACTTGGTTGATATTGGCATTTCAGGAGCTCGCATTGTTTCCCGGATACCATTTATCAGAGGCGATCTGTTATTTCTTCAATTGCAATGTCCAGGTTCGTCTGCAAAGTTCAATACTGTTATTGAAGTTATAAGACTGATTGCAAAGCGAAAACATGTTGGAAGTTCCTGCGAGTTTAGCGCCCGATTTCTTTCACTCACTTCCGATAGGAAAAATTTTCTCGAAGACTATATAAGTAGTGCAACTCAGTAACCTATCAAGAGTGGGCTTTTGTTCAACTTCTTAAATTTTTCATTTTTCTCCTGAATATTTGAACATCTGTTGAGATATTTAGCGTATATAAATAATAGATGATCGACCGGCTTGTGTTGATCTATCGCAAAGAAACCAGTTAAGGAGAAAAGATTAATGCCTGCGATAATTGAAGCTTATAAAATCGAAGCCAAACCGCTTCCTGAGAAGATTTTTAATACCGAATCGGTTGGGATATCTCGCAAGACCCATGAAGAGCACTTCAAGCTGTACCAAGGATACGTCAATAAGACTAACGAGATACGTGAGAAACTTGCAGGGTTGGAGATCGATCCGGCGAAAGCCAATCAGACTTTTAGTGATATTCGCGAGTTGAAAGTCGAATATACCTTTGCTTTGGGCGGTGTTACCAACCATGAATTGTATTTCAATTTATTAGGTGGAAACGGCGGGCAGCCATCAGGCGATGTGGCCTCGCTTATTAACAAATATTGGGGTTCTTTCGATAATTGGGCAAAGGATTTGAAAGCGACAGGGATTGCAGCGCGTGGTTGGGTGTGGCTCGCTTTGAACCATGATGACGGCAGTCTGTTCAACTATATAGGAGATGCTCAAAACACGTTTCCAGTGTGGAATACCACGCCTATTTTAGCGTTGGATACCTATGAGCATGCTTATTATCTCGATTTTCAAACGGCGCGAGCCAAGTACATCGATGCGTTCTTAGAGGTTATCGATTGGGATACTGTAAACGCAAACCTCGATAAGACGCTACGGAAATAAGTCTTTCCTACCATCGAAAGTGCCATGTATCCGCATGTTCATCCACGCCCAAAAGGCGGCAAGTGAGAATAGAATCTATGCCCTCAGAACTATTCTCCCAACCGCCAGTTCCCCAGCAGGGGCAGCAATTAAATCTTGCTGCCTCTGTTTCTTACCAGTATGTTGACGCAATCTAATATCTGCTAAAATAAGTTCATCAATTGCATAGAATTAGTGCGGAGGCAGTTATGCGTAAATTTTTCTTCC
>JBAXQP010000005.1 GCA_037131655.1 bacterium
CTATGGCTTGACACAGCCGTTGGCGCAGATCTTCCTCAAAACACCGCAAGGGAAGTAAATATTCAAAGGGTGAAATTCAGTACCTCAGCCAATACCGCAAATGCCGCTGCGCTTCAGGTAGCCTCATCCGCCCGTCGAATGGAGCAGATGATGCAGCTTCTTCCGATAGTCGCGTTGATATTCGTGGGTGGCTTGATTGTGAAAGCCCTCAGCAAAGCTGCCTGGCGAACAGCGCCGATGAACGCAGCCTTATCGTCTGGCCACAACCACGCGCTTAGTTCTGCTTATGGATCGTATGGCCGCACTCCTAGAGGGGACGGACAAGAGGCTGATGAAGGTTATCCGGAGCAGGAAGGTATTAGCGAGGAGACACCGGTAGAGCGGATTCACGTGAAGCCCATTCAACTCAAGACTGATCCAGCTCTTGAGCAGATCAATCGATTGGCAAAAGATAAGCCGGAGCAAGTTGCTCTCCTTATTAAGGGCTGGATGAGTGAGGATTCGAAATAATGAGACAAGCATCAGGTGAACTCTCAAGCCGTCAGAAAGCGGCCATTCTCTTGGTATCGCTTGGCACCGATACGGCAAGTAAATTACTTACTTTCATGTCAGAAGAAGAAGTTGAGTCTCTATCACTTGAAGTAGCGCGATTGGAGCGTATTCAACCCGATAAAAAGGAGCAAGTTCTCGGTGAATTCCATGAGTTGTGCCTGGGACAAAAGTATATAGCTGAAGGTGGAGTAGAAGCTGCTCAGAATGTTCTCGAAGCCGCATTCGGTGGGGAGCGTGCGAAATTCATCATTCGGCGTGTGGTCCAAGCGCTACAAATTGTGCCATTTGATTTTCTCAAAAAGACTGACCCCTCTCAGCTAATGAGTTTTATTCAAGACGAGCACCCGCAAACTATCGCGCTCATCCTGGCCTACTTGGCTCCTGACCTAGCGGCAAATGTCATGTCTAAGCTGCCGCTTGAGTTAAGGGCAGATGTTGCCGAACGGATTGCCTCAATGGATCGCACCCCTCCGGAAGTTATCCATCAGGTCGAGCAAGTGCTTCAGAAAAAGCTCTCATCCATCGTCTCATCCAACTTAACAAGTGCCGGTGGAGTAAAGGCGCTTGCAGAATTATTGAATATCGTTGACCGAGCCACTGAACGTACAATTTTAGATGGTCTTAGCGACACTAATCCGGAGCTTGCTGAGGAAGTCAAAAAGCTTATGTTTGTCTTCGAAGATATCATGCAAATTGACGACCGCGCCATCCAGCAAATTCTAAAGGAAGCGGATATGAAAGACCTTGCCCTCGCGCTTAAAGGAACCAGTCACGAAGTGCAAGAGCACATCATGCACAACATGTCAGAGCGCGCCGTTGACATCCTTAAAGAAGACATGGAATTCATGGGGCCTGTAAAAGTCCGTAATGTTGAAGAAGCGCAGCAAAGGATTGTAGCCATTATCCGCCGCCTTGAAGATGCCGGCGAAATCGTTCTGTCTCGTGGAGCGGAGGATGAAGTTGTCGTCTAGTGTAATTAAAGAAGGTTTAGTGACCACTGCAGCGCTCGCTCAAGTGCTTGAACTGGTTAAGCCGACTACGCGTTGTCCTCGCGAACGACGACGGCAAGCCGATTGCGGTCTTTGCGATTACCTTCGTAAAACCTATGAAGACATCAATGACCCTCTCGAAGTCGAAGGTTTAATATCGCAAACCTTCGCTGAAGCTCGCAATCAAGGTTTTGAAGCAGGTTATGCCGAAGCAACCCAAATAGTAAGGGCTGAAGCAGAACTTCGGTTTGAAGAAATGAAAAAGGATGTTCAAACGCTAATGGAGCGCATTCTGAACGCTGTTGACCAATTTCGCGTTGACGCAGAACCTGAATTGGTTGCGCTTGCACTCGAAATTGGCCGCAAAGTCATCCGGCAGGAATTACGAACCAATCATGATACAGTGATTGGAATCACTCGCGATGCCCTGCGGCGTATTCCACATAGCGAAAATATCGTCATCAAAGTCAATCCGCAGGACCTCAACTCACACCGTGAACACCGAGATGATTTCCTTCGAATTATGGACGGAGCTCGGCGTATCGATATCGTTGAAGATAGGCGAGTACCCCCTGGCGGCGTAATGATTGAAGCTGAAAGCACCACTGTTGATGCCAGAATTGAGACACAAATGGGAGCTATCACTGAAAGCCTAACTGATCCGGAACCACCCGGTGAAAACCAATGAATCTCACGCCAAAGCTAATTAAACCTGACCTATCTGCCTATCATGACCGACTGCGCAATCTCGATCCGGTCAAAATCAGTGGTCGCATTGCTCAAGTGGTCGGATTAGTAATGGAGTCAACGGGTCCAGGAACTCGAATCGGTGAATTGTGTGAAGTCCATCGACGACGCAACCAGACACCGTTATTAGCGGAGACCGTCGGTTTTCGCGGAGATCGAGTGCTTTTAATGCCTATCGGCGGAATGGACGGGGTTGGCATTGGAAGCGAAGTAGTCTCTACTGGACGAATTGCTTCTGTAAAGGTCGGACCGTCTTTGTTAGGCCGAATTCTTGATGGTCTTGGCAACCCGATGGACGGTGGCCCTCCCATTCAGGCTGAAAAGATTTACCCCTTAGAGAATTCACCCCCGAATGCGCTCGAGCGGAAGATGATCGATTCCCCGCTCCCGCTTGGAGTTCGGTCAATTGATAGCTTGATGACCTGTGCTCGCGGGCAACGTATCGGTATCTTCTCTGGTAGCGGTGTTGGGAAGAGTACGCTTTTAGGAATGATTGCCCGAAACGGAACAGCGCAGGTAAACGTTATTTCACTGGTCGGCGAACGCGGCCGTGAAGTGCGTGAATTCATTGAGCACGATTTAGGCCCCGAAGGTCTCGCAAGATCAGTCGTTATCGTTGCAACTTCCGATCAGCCATCTCTCGTACGCCTTAAAGCTGCTCTGGTAGCAACCGCTATCGCAGAGTATTTTCGCGATTGCGGGATGGATGTATTGCTCATGATGGATTCAGTAACCCGATTGGCGATGGCTCAGCGAGAGGTTGGTTTGGCAATTGGCGAACCGCCAAGCAGCAAGGGCTATACCCCATCGGTATTCGCAATGCTTCCCAAGCTCCTCGAACGCGCTGGAAATGGAGCTGTCGGTTCGATAACTGGCATCTACACAGTTTTGGTCGAGGGTGACGACACAAACGAACCAATCGCCGATGCGGTACGGTCGATTTTAGATGGGCACATTGTCCTCACTCGTAAATTGACGAACCGAGGCCATTATCCGCCTATCGATGTTTTGCAAAGTCTTTCCCGTGTTATGCCGATGATTACTTCTGACGAACATCGCGCTGCGGCAGTCAAAATACGCGACCTGATGGCTTCCTATAGCGATTCGGAAGATTTGATTTCCATCGGAGCTTATCAATCAGGGGCGAACACTAAAACGGACAAAGCCATCGCAATGATGCCCGTAATCGAAGAATTTTTGAAACAAGGCAAAGCTGAGCCGAGCGCCTATAGGACCACACTTGTGAAACTAATGGAAATGGCCAATGCGTAGATTTCGCTTCCGACTACAGAAAGTGCTGGATTATAAAAAAAAGCTCGAAGAAGAAGCCGAGCGAGTTTACGGACTAGCCAAAATTCAGCGTGAATTGGCTCAAAGCGTACTCGAACAGATTCGTAATGATTTGGCTGATGCGCTTACTAACTCGGGAGAATTCTCTATTGAGCGCTCTAAGCTTCGAGTGATCTTTATTGAAGCTTCGGAAGATAGGATGCGACAACAAGAAATTGTCATCGAAACGCTTGTTCGGGAAGAAGCAGTACTCAAGGAACGCTGGCTCGAAGCTCGAAAAGAACGCAAGGTGCTTGATAAGTTACATGAAAAAGCAGTTGAGCAATATCAGTACGAAGTCGACCACTTTGATCAAATAGCTTTGGATGAGTGGGGTACCCTCCACCGTCGAGCAGCCTAGAGAGAGTAAAAATGCCAATTGAAAACGTTCAAAATGTGATGCAGCGGATACAGATGATTGAAACGCGAATGGACCAGGTTTTTGGTTCACCGCCAACAACGCTCAATTTCCAAGACATGCTCAACGGCGCAGGGAAGAAAGAAGCAGTTAATTTGCCTTCCGACTTGGAGCCGCTTATCGGCGAGATGTCACAAAAATATCAGGTCGATGCGAATCTGATTCGAGCGGTCATCAAACAAGAATCAGGTGGCAATCCACGCGCAGTATCGCCTGCAGGCGCAAAAGGTCTAATGCAGCTTATGCCGGGAACAGCGTCCGGTCTAGGGGTCACTTCCCCGTTCGATCCTGCTCAAAACATGGACGGCGGAGTCCGATACTTAAAAGGCCTACTGGATCGTTTCGGCAACGATGTGCCAAAGGCATTAGCCGCCTATAATGCAGGCCCAGGCGCGGTTCAACGCTATAACGGCATCCCTCCCTATCGAGAAACTCAAAATTACGTCAAGCGCATCATGGGGATGATGGAATAAAAGTATTACGTAGTGCGTATTGCGTAATTTCCGGATTTCTGATACGCACTACTCACAACGTCATACGATCTGTAAACTTATGAAACTAGTAGTCATCGCTTTGGTAGCAATTGTGTTGCTTTTGGCAACGTTATATGGGCTGGCTAAGTTCGGGATAATTCCTGTCAAGAAAATGGCAGCATCGAATCCCGGGCTTGCCAGTGTATGTAAAGCTATCGGATTAGTAAGCGATAAAGATTTAAAGCCGGCTCTACCCCCTGCTCCACCGCCGTCAAATTCTGCAGTGACGCCAACGCCGCCAACCTTGTCCAAAAAGAAACCTGTTGTGGTAAAAACCTCTCAAAAAAGCGGGATTGACCGACTGGCTAATGTTTATGCTCAGATGGATGTCCCCGTGGTTGCGCAGCTTATGGCCAAGATGACCGACAAAGAGGTTATTCAACTATTCGATAGACTGCCTGATGACCAGGTTGGCGAACTTCTTAAGGTGCTGCCGAATAATAAAGCGCTTGCATTAAGTCGTTTGATCGCCGCACAAAAGAGCGCACCCCAATAACCACTTCGCCTATGTGCTATTCTCATTGGCGTGAGCGAAACCGACTACGAAATCCTTCTCAATTCCGACTTAGGGCAATGGCTGGAGCAGATGCTGCCTAAGCTGCCCGATGGCTCACCCGACCGCGAAAATGAGAAGGCTGAGCCAGTGCATGATCTCATTGCCGAACTTGCCGAACAAATAAGCGGCTTAAAATCCCAACAAAGTCATTTGCAGGAAGATTGCCGACAATGGCTGGACGCTATTTTATCATCCAAACGAAGCATGCTCCCAAAAAAGCTAGCTTCCAAACGCTGGATCGAGATAGAACCTGACGATTTTATAATCGAATGCCGGAATCGCAAGGTAAAATTTACCGATAGTGAGATCATAGAGGTGGTCAAACGATTGCGCCGATCACGCGAGCAACTTGATCCGATCACCCTACGTATTAAAGTAACACAACGCTTGGTAGAGATGATTGTCTACCGTCTATATGGGCTAACTCCATCTGAGGCTGCCCATGTTGATGATGAGGTCACACTAAGGAGATAGGTATGCGAAGATGGGTTTGGATTTCCTTTATTCTACTGCTTATAATAGTATTGTTCGCATCCGGACCGCTCGATGCTTTTGCAAGAGGCGGCGGTTTTGGCGGAGGTCGCGGCGGCTTTAGTGGCGGCGGAAGAAGCAGCGGAAGCAGTAGCGGTGGTTTTAGCGGCAGCAATCGTAGTTCTGGCGGGAGTGGATATAGCAGAAATACAGGTAGCAGATCACCAGGCGTCGGGTTCTTTTTCTTCCCGTTTGGCTTTGGATCAGGCGGCAGCTTTTTTACTATCATCATAGTCCTCGTTCTTGTCTTCATCGTCATGAATGTCGTCTCACAGATGAAACGCTCAAGAGCTGTTCCTTCATTTAACGCGCCGACAGGAGAATGGAATGTAGTCTCAGCTTCATTTCGTCTCCAGAGACCTGAATTCTACGTCCCAATCATGCATAACCTTATCGAAAACGGAGATTTCTCGGATATTCATGCCAGATCAAAGGCGCTTAATGAAGTTACATCGGCGATAGTTTGGGAAGATGTGAAAGACAGTTATGGCGGAACTAGCTCGCAGACAACCGACCCAGATGATGCTGGAATTACCGCTGAAAAGCTCAATCAATCAATCGTTCAAGCGCTTTCGATGAAAGCAACACTCGTCAACGTTACGGCCCCGGAGACGGGTGGGATTCAGTATGATGAGGAACAAAAAGATTTTGAACAGGTCATGCCGGAAAGCGAATGTATCCTCACCATCGTAACCGCAAACAGATCGACTGACATCAAGCGCCTTGATGAGGGATCAACAGCTTCCTACACTCTCTGGAAGCGATGGCAAAGTCCGAAGTTGCTGGATTGCGCTGCATTATACATCAGCTTTACCCCCGATCCAGGTGAGACATTGTCATCCGAAGAAGCTGTCAATGTGATGGTGCACATTGACAGCACATTAAGACGCTACTTCCCAACTCACGATCAATCCTAGGCGGATTTAGGGAGTTTTGGAGTACGCTTTTTGCCCGAATTCGGACGCCAAGCTTGGAATAGCGTTGAGACCAAATGAAGGAAACGATCGTATTGCATTAGCTTCAGAATGCGGCGAACCTTGCTATTCTCTTTGACAACAACTTTTAGGTCCAGATCTTTACTTTCCAGGCTATCCCGCAGCTCGGATAGCCACTTCAAACCTTCTTTATCGAGTTCGCTGGCATTGGTTAAATCAAGAATTACATAACGAGAGCCGTGCCCAAGCGTAGTCCTTGTTAATTGTTCAGGTGAGGGAGCAGTGGAATTCAAGTAGCCTTCTACAACAACAAACGCAGTCCTCCCTGCTGGCCGAACTTTGACAGTACATGTTTCCTTAGGCATCAGGCTTACTCCAAAAAGTTAAAATGTGAATAGAAGAGAGGACTTTCAATATTAATACTCGGTTGAAGCTCACTTAGGTTCCATATCAAACAAATTAAAAATTTCAAATTTTGGTATATTCACTGAGTAGACTTACGGGCAATCACTTCCATGATTTCTCCATGGATTGCTTTCCCTGCGATCGATCCAAAGGTTAGAAGCGACCTGAAGACAAAGGTTTTTATCATTTCCTTGGGTGATTTGGCTGAAGCTGTAGAAGTAACAGGGCTCGCGATTGCCAGGCGGCGATAGCGCATCGATTGAGGGAGGTAAAAAGCAGTCAAGAATTGGGTACTTATCGGCTTGAAACCTTCTTCGGCCATTAATTTTGAAAGTGTCGAGGGGGAAAAATGAGTAAAATGGCGTGGAATATCCCAAGGATACCAATCTTTACCAAAACGCCGTCTTTCCCAGCTATCGACATTTGGGAGAGTTATGAATAAGTATCCATCATCAGTTAGCCATTCGCGAACCCATCGAAGCGCCTGACGAGGATGCGGCACATGTTCAAGAACATGGGATAAAACTATCAAATCAAAGCTGCCAGATTCGAAACGTGTACCATCAATAGTCGAATTAACAATATCAAGCCCGCGCTCATCTCTAGCTCTCTTAGCTGCTTTTTCATCCATCTCCAACCCCTTGCACTGCCATCCAAGGGCTTTCATTTCTGTTAGAAAAGCGCCATCTCCACAACCAATATCCAACACGCGTCTTTGGCTTGTTTTTATTCGACTTAGCTTTCTGGCTAATCGTTGATGATAAATAGAGAGCCTGACTGCCTGCCCACCTTCCGGCGCATAAACGCCATAGGTGTCGGGATAGTAATCACGTAATGCTTCAGAGGTCGGGCGTGGGTTGGTATAAATTAATCCGCAGACTATACATTGTTGAACGCAAAACTCCCCTGGCACTCCAAGTAACCGGTCTGCGCCAACGAAAAGCTCCTGCGCTTGATTACTTCCACATAATTCACAAACCACTATCTCGGTATTAGGCATTTTTGTGATTGAGGTGATAGGTGCTAGGAGATAGGTCCTTGATTATCTTACTTAATCTTAATCTAATCCGGATTCTTGCTTCTAGTTTCTTGCTTCTTGCATCTCACGCCACCGGGACTGCTTGATCTCTTTCTACTTCTTTTTCAACAACGGTTTTAAGCGCAATTAAAGCTACTTCGATTTGGTCATCGGTTGGTTCACGAGTGGTTAGAAATTGACTAAGAAGACCAGGGGCGAAGGCTAGCTTGGTGATAGCTTTTGTCTTGAAACGTCCAGCCAATCGAATCGCCTCATAAGCAAAACCGGCGATGATGGGAAGCGCGATCATATGCAGAGGCATACGAAGAAATATTGGCGGTCTAGGTAAAAATGAAAACACAAAAATACTGATGATGAGCACCACCATAATGAAGCTGGTGCCGCAGCGGGGATGAAGGCGAGTTTGCAGTTTTGCATTTTCAAGCGTTAACGGCAAATTCGCTTCGAGGGTATTAACAGCCTTGTGCTCTGCGCCGTGATATTGAAATACCCGTTGAATATCTTTTAGCATGCCAATAACTGACACATAGATGACAAAAATGGTTATTCGAAGTACGCCATCCAGCATATTGAGCGATCTATCTTGCCAATGACGCGCTTTTAAGAGGTCGGATATGTAGGTAGGCAAGAAAACGAACAAAAACATGCCGAATATCAAAGCAAAAACCATCGCCCCGCCAACTGCAAATCCTTGAATCGAAGCGGATTTACTGTCTGGTACTACCTTAGCGGCTTCCCCTTCAGGCGCCTCTTTTTTCTCTTCTTCCAACTGAACGTTAGCAGAAAATTGAAGAGCTTTGATACCGAGGGCCATCGCGTCCAGCAAGGCCAATGTGCCTCTTAAAAATGGCCTCTTGAGCCACTTCTGACGACCAATCCAGGTAGCTTCAATAGGTTCGGATTGTAAAACGATTTCTTGCTTTGGGCTGCGGCAAGCGATAGCAAAATATCGAGGGCTGCGCATCATCACACCCTCGATCACTGCTTGTCCGCCGTATTGGAGATATTCTCCGGTTGGCATATTAATATAATTCAGCCAGCGGTGGGTCAAAGCTTACGCCGACCACCTCCTGCTGGCCGTCCTTACTTTTTGAGATTGTACTTCTGTAGGAATTTCTCGACGCGGCCTTCCGTGTCAACCAGCTTCTGCTTGCCGGTGTAAAATGGATGGCACTGCGAACAGATTTCTGTTCGAATTTCATTTCTTGTTGAAATCGAAGTAAAAACGCTTCCGCATGCACAGGTCACAGTGGCCTGAACATAACTTGGATGTATAGCCTTTTTCATATTCTGGCTTCCTCCTCCTCTGACGATCTAACCAAGGTATTATACCTCATAGCAAATAATTTAGGTTCCTTTCGCTCTACCATCAAGGAAAGAGCATCTAACCTGTTGAATATGCTGTTATTACTACTGATCTGAGTGAATTCAAGTTGAATAGATATTATAGATTTGGATTGGTTATTGCGTCGATATTATGCTCGTGCATAATTCCAATTTCTGCCTCTCCGAAAGCAGTATTGCTCATTTGCGATGAATCTCCTGCCAATTTTGGCGGGTATGCCTCGCAAGGCGCTGTCGGTTGGGTTTTATGGGGACGGGAAGAACCGCCAGGTACTCCGGCTCATCTGTTGGCACTCTCAACGGGCAGGCGCTTTAAAGGCGAAATTGACGATGCGCAGATCATGGTGGCAACCGCGCGGCTTGAAGCTGATTTTGCCAGGCAAGCTTTCAAGCGCCGCACAGGTATTATCGCCCCAAAAGAATCCTATATTGCGCTCAATATGGTCTCCCTTAAAAGTAGAGGCATTTTACGCCAAATAATGGGCGCCAGATTGGAAGAAGCCAAAAAACAAGCGCGAGCACTTCGTATTCCAGGCATGCCTTTATTACCTACAGCGCTCCCTGCTATAAACACACTGGGGTTTGCGCCATTAATCTCATCAAAGGGTGACGCGCTGCCTATATCGGCCTCCCAGTTCACCAGCCTAAACGATGACCTTCTTGTTATCTATGCGCCAAACCCCGCCGGGTGGCTAAAAACATTTCTCCCTCCCTCTAAAGAGATTGCACGAAGCAACACGGATATCTATGTCGTTTGCCTTCCAAGAGAAGTTAAACAGCATTTTACACGTTGTCTTTTCATCGGCCCACATTGGCCGTCAGGAACCCTTAAATCGCCGACAACTCGGTGGAGCGGTTTGATTGCTGAGACAAATATCGCTCCCACCATTCTTAATGGGCTAGGAGTATTCAGCCCAAATCAGAGCTTAGCTAGCTTTAAAGCCGGTAATGGCGAACAAATAGCCTATCGTTTCGGAGTATGGCAACAGTTTCAGCAGCGCTTTGGCGTTAGAATGCTGCTTATCATCGGGATTATTGTGGGGATTTGGCTATCGTTTAGGGTTATAAATTGGACTTTAACCAAACGGCGTCCAAGCTCATTAACTTTTGAACTTTGCTTCCTTGCTGCTATTCCTGCGGGAATGACCGTTGCAGGACTTCTGCCGGTTCCAAGCGTCTTTAGTTATCTTAGCATCACGGTTTTATCCAGCGCTTTAGTGGCATTAGCTTCGATTACTATTGGGCGAAAATCAAGTCGATTACCCCTCAATCTAGCGGCGCTATTTTCACTTGGGATTATTCTTATTGATTCCTGTTCGGGTCTGCACGGGGTTCGCCATTCTTTCTTCGGGCTTTACCTTTATTCAGGCGCGCGAATTTATGGGTTAGATAATGATTACCTTGGTTATTTAGTTGCTCTGGGCATCTGGTCAGTTGCGGGCTGGATGGCAGGTTTGCGAATGGTGAAAATCACCGGCAAATCTTTGCTTCTAGTCGCCGCATTCTTTGCGGTATTAGCCCTTCTACTTGGATTACCTAATATAGGCGCGAACGCGGGAGGGATTGCGGCAGCAGTTGCGGGACTTTTTGGGGCGGCACATCTTTTCGCCGGCAAACGCCTGCGTTGGGTGGAAATGATTGCTCTTCTGTTGCTTGGAGCAGCCTGTGCGATAAGTTTGGGCATATTCGAGTTGTCTCTATACGGAGCTTCAAGCAGCCATATGGGCAATGCTGTGCTTTCCGTTACCAGTCGCGGATTAGCAGGCTTTATCGGACTGTTTTCGAACCAGTCACAGTCCCTCTTAAGAATTGTCTATTCGCCCTTCATGCTGCTCACGATAATATGCTTTGTGCTTTTCTTCTATGGGGTATGGCGATGGCAAGGGGATTCGGTCAAACGCATTTTCAAACTGCGCCCTGCCCTTAAGCTGGGAGCTTATGCCTCCCTTTGGTCTGCGCTAACTTGCATCTTGTTCAATGATTCCGGTTTCATTTCGGCCTCAGTCATACTTGCTGCGAGTTTTATTTGGATAATGAACTGGATGATTAGAGATACCTAAGAAAATAGCTTCAGCAAACGAGTTGGTGTAGAACTTCGTATTAAAGGGCGGGGAGGATAGTGAATGAATATTATTAAAACCGGTTTACTTTTAACTGTCTTAACAATGATCCTTGTTTGGATTGGTGGCGCGCTAGGCGGCACTAACGGATTGATAACCGCGTTAGTATTTGCCGGCATTATGAATTTTTCTACTTATTGGTGGAGTGATAAGTTGGCAATTCGAATGGCAAGAGCGGAACCAATCGAGCCGGAACAATCGCCTCAGCTCTATCAAATGCTACAGAATTTATCCATGAGGGCACAAATTCCGTTGCCCAAAATGTATGTTGCGCCAAATCCTCAACCAAACGCATTCGCGACTGGCCGCAATCCTGAACATGCCGCAGTTGTAGTCAATGAAGGCTTATTGCGGATGCTTCCCGCCTCTGAGATTGAAGGGGTAATCGCACATGAACTTGCACACGTAAAAAATCGCGATACTCTGACAATGACTGTAGCAGCAACGTTGGCGGGCGCTATTTCGATGCTAGGATATATCGCTCGATTCGCTATGTACTCGCAAGACAGCCGCGATAGAGGAAACACTTTCATGGCAGCGATTTTCGCTCCGCTCGCGGCGATTATTATCCAACTTGCCATCTCCCGATCACGTGAGTATGAAGCGGATCGGGTTGGAGCCGAGATAGCCGGTACTCCTTTAGGGCTGGCCGATGCCCTCGAGCATCTTGAAGCTGGCGTTGCGCGTATTCCAGCTAACATCGCGCCCACGCAAGCCCCCTTATATATCGTCAATCCGCTAAAAGGCGGCGGCATATTTGCTCTCTTCAGCACCCACCCCCCAATCGCCGAACGGGTCCGCCGTCTAAGAGAAATGGCAGGAATGAGATAGTAGTTCGCTCCATTTCCCCCAAGTGTGTTATTATATAACTATAACGGGAGTATGAAATGAAGTTTAATCGAAAATTTGGATTTACCCTTATCGAGCTTTTGGTTGTTATTGCCATCATTGTTATCCTTGCGGCGATTCTCTTTCCTGTCTTTGCTGCGGCTCGCGAGAAGGCCCGGTCAGTGACCTGTATCAATAATTTCGGTCAGCTTGGGAAAGCATTTCTTGCTTATTCAAGCGATTATAATGACCGCCTTCCAGGCGATGGTCAAATGGGGTACCCGCCCAGAACTGGGCATTGGGTTTGTTCGGGTAATGGTTGTCCAGGATGCAAAGTGCAGGGCAACTTTACTGCCTGCAGGAATGTAGCTGTTCCAGAAGATGGCGTCTTATGGAGTTACACAAAAAACAGAGATATCTACCGATGCCCTACTTCAAAAATTATTAAGGACAACTCCTATATGGCCCCCCCTGGTTGGCCATGGATGCAAACCCCTGTAGTCCCCTCGTGGAATGGGAGCATGGCTTTCGTGACCTATTCCTTCAATAAATACTGCAATCGAATTAGACTGGCAACTGTGACCTTTCCCGCTGACACATTCTTTCTTTATGATGAGAGCGGTCATACGATTAATGATGCTCAATTCAGTCCTGACGGTTGGGATTTGCACGGTGACCAACATACGGATGGGTCTCACATACTTCACCTTGATGGGCATGTTAATCGTTATGCGTATGAATTAGTTAAAGGGGGCTGGAAAGGCGCAGGCAAGCTCTATTATCACTGCCTACCTTTGCGAAGGACGATGGACGGGCCGAGCTAGGGTGTGTCTTCCAGTGATTTGAAGAAGCTGGGTAGGTGGTTTTCAAGGTGGTCCTCGATGATTCCGAAGGATAGCTCGAGACCTAATACCCATAGTAGAATAATTGCTTCATCTTTTGGCATATCCAAAGCGCGGGCAAAAAAGTCTTTCAGGATATCTTCCAGCGTGGACTGCTTTTCGTTGAGGATTAGTGGCTGACTTTCGACATGGTGCTTTTGAAGAATCGCAAGAAAATCACGCACATTCGCAGGTGTTGCTCGATGCAAATCGGGACCAAACTGGCTATAGACCAGAGAACGAAACTCCGCGAGTTCCATGATAATTCCCCCTTAACCTAAAGGCGTTCGACCTTAACAAAACTCAGCAAATCTTCGACTTGTTGTCGGGTACAAATATCCGCTCCAGAGGTCAAAGCCGTTGCCGCCCCTGATGCTGTTCCCCACCGCAATGCCTCATCGATAGAGCAATTCTGAATGAGGCTATAAAGAATTCCTGCGATCATCGAGTCCCCCGAACCGATAGTACTCTTCGCTTCGATCTTCGGTGGAATTGCGCGGTATGCCACCCCGTCGCAAACAATAATCGCACCTTTTGCCCCTCTTGATAAGACGACCAGAGGGATCCCTTTGTTATTCAATTCTTTTGCGGCAGATACACATGCCGCCTCATCGGGCAACTCTTTCTGCAGCAACCGCTCAGCTTCTTTTACATTTGGCTTTATCATATAGGGGTGTTGATTTAAGGCAAGGCTCAACACTTCCGCATCCGCATCGAGGACAGCCTTTGCTCCCTCTTTTTGTGCAATATCAACGAGTTGCGAATAAGCATCTTTAGGAACACCGGGTGGAAGGCTTCCGCCGAAAGTAATCCACTGAAAGTGGCCGGCAGCGCTTTTTACCCGATGAACCAAACGCTCCCACTCTTCATCGTTGATATTTGGACCCGGCTCGTTGAATGTAGTCGGAGGGCAATGCTGGGCATCTTCTTCAATGCTGATATTCACTCGAGTCTCTTCGTCCACTCTGACGAAATCACAATCAACCCCTTCTTCAGTTAAGACGCCGCGAACCAAGTGCCCATTACGCCCACCTAAGAATCCGGTTGCAGTAACCTTTGTACCAAGAGCGGCGAGAACACGAGCGACGTTGATACCTTTTCCACCGGCATCCGTTTGGGACAGCTTCACGCGATTGGTATCACACGTCTTGATCCGATCGACGAAGAGGGTTCGATCGATAGAAGGGTTAAGAGTGACGGTAAGGACCATTTATAATCCCATTATATTAACAAGGCGAATTTTGTCCGGATTGAGAAATTTTTCAGAAGCGAGTATGATGGGAATAGGATCGCTGACCAATTTTTCGGTCACGATGCCAGCCATCTCACCGCTGTGACCCGCTAATAAAAGTTCAGTTGCATGTGTTCCCAGCCGAGTGGCGAGAACCCTATCGAAGGAGGTTGGCGAACCGCCTCTTTGCATGTGTCCAACAACCAAATACTTCGCATCACTACCTGTTTGGCTTGAAATAGCTTCAGCAACATCAACCGCTCTGGCAGCGCCTTCTGCAACAATTACGATACTTGAACGCTTCCCGCGTTTCTTACCTTCTCGAAGTACCTCGCAGACTTGCTCCATTGAGAAGGGTATCTCAGGAACAATAACGACCTCAGCGCCTCCCGCAAGCGCCACTTCTAAAGCGATGAAACCTTTCGTTCGACCCATAACCTCGATGACGAAGATGCGGTCGTGGGAATATGCCGTATCACGAACCTTGTCTATAGCTTCGAGGGCAGTGTTGACAGAGGTATCGAAACCTATCGTACAATCCGTTCCTGCCAAATCATTATCGATAGTTCCGGGCGCGCCCATAACGGGGATGCCGGTTTCCTTCATGAAAACCATTGCGCCTGTGAGTGAGCCGTCGCCTCCGATTACAACCAGTCCTTCAACCCCAAGTGTACGAAGGGTTTCAGCCGCTTTTTGACGACCTTCTGGATTTCGAAAATCTTGGCTTCGAGCAGAACGGAGAATAGTCCCGCCGCGGTTTATAATACCGCTGACTGTGGAGCTTTCCATTTCGATGTACTCGTTATCGATCATCCCCTGGTAGCCCGTGATGAACCCAACGACACTAACCCCTTGCGAGATAGCAGTGCGGACAACTGCGCGTACAGCCGCGTTCATTCCCGGTGCATCCCCACCACTTGTAATAACGCCAATTCGTTTCATTTAAACACCTGTTCTTACGTAAGCTAACCCCCATGTAACACGGGATCAACTCCACAAATCATTATCGGTTTATGGTTCAGGAAGTCCGAATGCGTTTAGCCATTCACGGAGTTTTTTCACTCTTAGAACGGCATCTGTTGGAAGCTGTAGAGGACGACCACGTGCATCGATGATTAAACCGGCAACTCCACCTTCGCATTCAACGGTAATCGGTTTACCCCGGCCTTCGCCCACATCGAACCCGCGGGAAGGTTTGATTTCAACCTGAACTTTTTCATGTTCGACAATCGGATAGACCTTAATTGACCCATAGGGAATGGTCTCCGTTTTGCCATTGAAAGTCAGTGTCACGCAAGGATCGCCCTCTTTAGCAGTACCGACAGGCGCAATACAGTGGCCAAGCTTAATCAAACAGTCACGATCGAAAACTTGTGCAGCCGGTTCGGGGGCGATTGTCGATAAAATCCCTAACTGCGGCATCATGAAGATCGAGTCAACCGCCAGCATGGTAATCCCTTGAGGCTGGTACGCATCCATCATCATCAAAGCGCTCTGCTCACGGTGGGGAGCGTGGCTTAAGACGCCTCCTGAGCCGATAATCATGTTAAGCCCCATCATGTCAATTGTCGATTGGCCTGATTCTTCCTGGCTCAAAGCTTCGCCGATATCGCGCTGTTGTTGAACACCCTTTAGACCGCGCGCCAATTCCTTATGATGGGTGAAAGCCAATCGCAGAGCCTCGCGAGCCACCGCTTGTTCCAGCAGAAGGTCTTCATAGGTCTGCGGAATAGTTGTCGGGCGGATCATTTTATTACGCAAGCGATTGCGGACCTCGAATGTATCGATGGGCAAAGGTATCCAACGTTGGATCTTTTCAGCGCTCGCTTCCATTAAAACGTTACAAATCGAGTAGCTCAATCCCAAGTTTGCGCTGACAGTTCGAACCAACCTGCCATCAAAAACAGAAAATACGTCAGTAGTAGCCCCACCGATATCAACACCAAGCAGGGAGATACCGCGTTGTTTAGCGATGGATTCCATGATATGACCGACCGCATTTGGAGTGGCCATAACGCCGGCGCTTGTCCAACTCATCAGCTTGGCATAACCGGGGGCTTGCTGCATTACGTGCTGAAGGAAGGTCTCATGGATTTCATCACGAGCCGGCCCCAAATTCTCGCGGCTAAGTTCAGGTCTCAGGTTATCGGTTACACGGACATCCGCCGTCTTATCCAAAATTCCCAGGACACTTTCGCGAGCATCCTTGTTGCCTGCAAAGATAACCGGCAGCTTCATATCGCCAAACCGGGGCTTGGGATCGGCAGCTAAAAGTGTCTCAGCCAAATCAATCAAGTGGGTGACCGTTCCCCCATCGGTTCCGCCCGACATTAGAACGATGTCAGGGCGAAGGTGGCGTAAACGCTCAACGCGCTGATACTCTTTGCGACCATCATTAACTGCGATTGTGTCGATGACGATTGCGCCTGCCGTTAGCGCTGCGCGCTTAGCGCTTTCGGCGCTCATTTCATAAACAACGCCCATGACGCTCATCTGAAGGCCGCCGCCGGCGCTGCTGGTGCTCAAATAGAGGTCAACGCCTTCCGTATCACCATTGCGTGGGCAGATCACCTTTCCGGAATCATCCAACAGCTTTAATGGCCCTTGAGGTCGGACTTCGGGATTAGCGGATAATTCTTCCACCTCACGCACCGCATTAGAGACCCCGATTGTTACATCTTCGAAGGGGGTTTCAACGGTTGTGGGCGCTTCACCACGAACGATTAAGCGGTATTCACCATCTCTCTTTTCAACTAAAATCGCTTTGGTAGTTGTACTACCACAGTCTGTAGCTAATATGGATCTAATTTCAGTCGCCAAGGCGTCCCTCCAACTGCTGGATATTATTCGTCTTATATACGATTTTAGCACCGACGAACGCCCATGCACAAGGTAAGAAACAAATGGCACGAAGCCCTATCAAGAAAAACCCAAACACCCCCACGGGGTGTCATTCAGAACGAAGTGTGGAATCTGTTTGAATAGGCGAGGGATCACAAACAGCTAAGCCAGGAGGAATATGACTTTCGCCTCACCCCCAAAGCTCGCTTGAGGTAACATTATGGGGTGTAAATTGAGCGATTTAAGGAGTGGAAAATGAGTAAGAAAACAGTTCGCGATATACCTGTAACCGATAAAAAAGTGTTGGTTCGAGTTGATTTTAACGTGCCGATGAAAGGCAAGGAAATCACAGATGACCGACGAATTCGCATGGCTTTACCGACTATCGAATTTCTTATCGCAAAAAACGCTAAAGTGATCCTCATGTCTCACCTCGGCCGTCCTGATGGAGTTAAAAATCCTGACTTATCACTGACTCCCGTCTCTAAAAGGCTAAGCGAGCTTTTGGGTAAGGACGTTAAGCAGCTTTCAGATGTGATTGGTCCAGAGGTCGAAAAGGCTGTTCAGGAGATTAAACAGGGTGATGTGGTTCTACTCGAAAACGTGCGATTTTATCCGGAAGAAGAAGACAACGATCCTGTCTTTGCCGCTAAATTAGCAAGTTTGGGTGAGGTCTTCATTAATGACGCATTCGGCTCAGCGCATCGAGCACATGCATCAACCGAGGGAGTAGCTCACGACCTTCCTTCAGCCGCTGGCTTTTTGATGGAGAAAGAGCTTGAATTCCTTGGTAAAGCCCTGACGAATCCGGCAAGACCGTTTGTTTCAATTTTGGGCGGAGCAAAGGTCGCCGATAAGATTCCTGTTATCGAGAACCTTTTGCCTAAAGTCGATAAGCTCATCATCGGCGGCGGAATGGCATTTACTTTCCTCAAAGCCAAAGGTTATGAGATTGGAAAATCTCTTCTCGACGAGAAGAGCCTCGAGCTTTGCATGGATATTCTCAATCGAGCGGGCGATAAGATTGCCTTGCCGGTTGATACTCTGATTACCGATGAGTTGTCGGATACCGCAAAAACTGAAGTTGTCATTGCTAATGCAATCCCAGCCGATAAGATGGGGGCGGACATCGGCCCAGAAACGCGAAAGTTATTTACAGAGATCATCAAGTCGGCTAAGACAGTCGTTTGGAATGGCCCGATGGGTGTCTTCGAGATGACTCCCTTTGCTGAAGGCACCAGATGTATAGCTGAAGCGATGGCAGAAGCTGATGCCATAACCATTGTTGGCGGCGGCGACAGTGCGGCGGCAGTTGAACAGATGGGTTTTGCCGACAAGATGAGCCATATCTCCACAGGCGGAGGCGCTTCACTGGAATTCCTGGCTGGCGATGTCCTTCCTGGAGTAGCGGTCTTACAAGATTAAAACGAAATACTTCACCTTCGTAAGACCATAAGGGGTTGAGTTATTCGTATAAAGGGTAAGCGAGATTTACTCGCTTACCCTTTATCAATCAGAAAATAAAGCGTTAGGGGGTCAAAAGTCCCGTTTAGGCTATCTAACTATGGGGTTTTGTTGACTAATCGTCGGGCTGAAGACATAATAAGAGAAGTATGCGAACGCAGTCGATTAAAAATCGGAGCACGATGGGACCACGATACGCTCGGAGAAAGATCATCCGGAAGCGAAAGAAGTGGCGTCTTGCTTTTATGGCCGTATCGAGCGTTATGTTGCTCTTCGTTGCTATCGGCTTCCTATACCTCGGCGTTGCTTATATTACTGAAGGCAGATTTGTCGACGAGTTCATTTCACTTACTGATACTCTTCCCAATACTAAGCCAACTCAGATTGTATCTGCAGATGGCGTTGTGCTTGCCCAGCTTTCGACAGATCGCCGCGAACCGGTGAAATTCAGCGAAGTCCCTGAGTACATCAAAAACGCGACTATCTCTGCCGAAGACCACAGCTTTTGGACACATCCAGGGATCGATATGCGCGGCATTGCCCGAGCAATGTTAGCCAACCTCAAACATCAGTCAGTCGAACAGGGCGCAAGCACTATCACTCAGCAGCTAGCTCGTAACGCTTTTCTTAATCAAGAACGAACTTTCAACCGTAAAATCCGCGAAGTGATGATTGCCGTTCATCTCGAAAAGAAGTTGAGCAAAGAACGGATAATGGAGCTATATCTCAGTAGGGTTTATTACGGAGCGCGTGCCTATGGGATCAAGGCAGGGGCGCATGTTTATTTCGGGAAAGAACTAAAAGACCTCACTTTGGCGGAAGCGGCGCTTCTTTCCGGTCTCCCACAACGTCCGTCTGTTTTTGCTCCTAAGCAAGGCCGCGATAATAGCCGAGCAAAAGTTCGCCGCAACAGCGTCCTGCAGAGTATGCTCCAGTTGGGATACATTAATCAGCAGCAATATGAAAAAGCAAAAATGGAACCGATCCGGATCATTGCTCGCACCAGAAATTACAGTCAACACCTCGCCCCATATTTTGTTAGCTATATCCTGCAGCAACTTAAAGAACAGTACCAACTCGATTTCCAAGAAATGGACGGCTGGACAATCCATACAACCCTGCGCTACGACTTCCAAGTCGAGGCAGAAAATGCTCTTCATGCAACATTAAGAGGGCGCAGATTTCCAAATGAAGGCGCAGTGGTGCTGATTGATACCGATGGTCGAATATTGGCGATGGTAGGAGGCTCTGATTTCAAGCGTAGAGAGTTCAACACCATTGCAGATGGGCACAGACAACCAGGCTCTTCCTTCAAACCTATCGTCTACTCAACCGCCTTTGAAGAAGAAGCGCTATCTCCGGGATCGTCTTTAGCCAACCGTACCATGAGATATCCAAACGGAAAAACAGTAGGCGCTAATGACCATTTTCCCGAAAGCGTCTCAGCAGAAACGGCGTTAGTGTATTCGATTAATATTCCTGCTATCCATGCCCTGGAGGCAGCTGGGATAAGCAGAGTTATTTACTACGCGCAAAACCGATTTGGGTTTAATACTAAGAATTTCAACCCGGGGCTTGCTTTGGCTCTAGGTTCTAGTGAAGTCAGCCCCCTTGAAATGGCACAGGCCTATTCGGTTTTTGCCAATGATGGAACACGCGTAACCCCATACGGTTTAGCCAGCTTGAAAGGGCCGGACGGGGTTGTTAATCGTACTTTCGAACCCATTATCTATCCTGGAATGCTATCGAGCCGCACCATAGACACAATGAATAGTCTCCTTCGCCAAGTTGTCCAGCGCGGAACGGCTGCTGGAGCATCGGGCATTCATAGTGTAATGAATGCTCACGGAAAGACCGGCACTACCGATGAAAATAGGGATGCTTGGTTCTGTGGTTATACCGATAAGTATGTGGGAATTGTTTGGGTCGCTTACGTAACCTATAATAAAAATCCGAAACATCCCGTAAGCTACAATCAGATGCCTGGCGTCTTTGGGGGTAATACGGCTGCCGTCATCTGGGCGAAGATGTTGAATTCTGTTCAAGCAATCGATAAACGTAAAACACAGGCTTCTGAAGCTGCTTCCATGATCACTTTGCGTATCTGCAGCGATAGTGGACTTCTCGCCAATTCGAGCTGTCCTAACACCAGCTTACGAAAGTTCATTCGCAATGCCGTCCCACGGGTACGCTGCAATCTCCATTCAGCAGCATCTAACCCACAGGGTGCCTCAACACCTAATGTGTCCAACATGACTGCTGGCGAGAATGGACAGCCAATTGAAAATCCAGTTGTGTTGCCTCCTCCTCCCAGCTACACTCCGCCAAGCAATACTGGACCGCCTCCTTCAAGTACTACTGACATGGTGACCGTTACCGTTTGTGCTGACACAGGGCTTCGGGCTAATCCATATTGCCCTGAAAAAGTTCAAATGACATTCAAGCGAGGCGAAGATCCCAAGCGTTTCTGTCGTCGTCATCGCGAAGGGAGCACGTACTGAAATGTGGCTTGACCTCCCTCAGAAACCTGAGATTCCGCCTCGAGTCCGAGCCTTAAGTATCATCGTCGGAACGCTTCTTTTTTGCTTATTAGGGAGGCTTTGGTATTTACAGGTGGCTCTGGGACAAGATTTGTTCCTTCAGTCGAAAAATAATACGGTTCGAACTGATCGGCAAGCGCCCCCGCGAGGGCTGATTACGGATCGGGTTGGTCGTCCAATAGCTACTGTAGAGCTACAAGAGGTGGTTTTCCTTTCACCCTTCGATGCGAAATCCCATCCCGAAACAGTGGCACAAGTAGCGCACATCTTGGGGCAATCACCGCAGGATATCCAAGACGTACTTAATGCAAGCCAGGTAGGTCTATATAAGCCGGTTCCTATCTGTGTGGGTCTAACTCGTCATCAACTTACGCATCTTCTGGAAAACCAAAATTCGCTACCCGGCATCACAATTAGCCAGCAACCAATTAGAAAGTATATTCAAGGTCGCTTATGGGCGCACCTTGTTGGCTATGTTGGTCCGATTAATCAAAAGGAATTGAAAGATTCAGTCTCACATGAATACTCGCCGAGGGATTTTGTCGGCAAGCTTGGAGTGGAAGGAGCTCAAGAAGAGTATTTACGGGGAGAGGCAGGCGGCGAAAGGTATGAGGTCGATGCGCGTGGTCGGCGGTTACGCTTTCTCGGCCCGAGCGATCCTGTGCCAGGGGAGCAGTTGATCTTAACGGCTGATACGAATTTACAGCAGGCAGCTCTCAAAGCTTTGGCCGGTCGTAAAGGCGCGGTTGTTGCTATAGTGCCACACACCGGCGAGGTATTGACTTTAGTCAGCAGTCCATCATTCGACCCTAATGTGTTCACGCGCAAGCTTTCCAGCAAAACTTGGGGCGCTTTGAATAATAATCCCGAACTACCACTTCACAATCGAGCGATTGCAACAGCCTTCGCACCCGGCTCGATATTCAAGATGGTCACTGCTGCAGCAGGTCTGAAAGCCGGAACACTTTCTCTCTCGACTACTGCCTATTGTCCAGGTTATATTATGTTAGGTCGCTGGCGATTTCGATGTCATACAACTCATGGCCCTATTGATTTCATCGGCTCTATTTCTAAGTCATGTGACGTGTTTTTCTACCATGCCGGATTAAAGATGGGGCCACAGATACTAGCCGATACCGCAAGAGAATGTGGGCTTGGAAGTCAAACAGGGATTGACCTATGGAGCGCTTTGAACGGAAAAGTGCCTAATGAGTTGCGCGGAAACGTGCCTGATCCGGCTTGGAAAGAACTTAAAATGCACGATAAGTGGCGCGGTGGTGACACTGTCAATATGAGTATTGGACAAGGCTTTCTTACTACCACCCCAATTCAAATGGCTTGCGTAGCTTCTATGATCGCCAATCGAGGCGAAATATTTAAGCCCCAAACAGTGCAGCGAAGAAAAATCGGGAAGAATATCACCTATCAATTCAAGCCTGAGCTGAAATACCAGATCAACTTGCCCCCTGAATACTGGAGCGCGATCATTCAGGGGATGTCCGATGCAACCACCTCGGGAACGGCGGTCAGCGTTGCAATCCCAGGAGTAAATATCGCCTCAAAGACCGGTTCAGCCGAAGAAGGTCGTGGTCGCACCCATGCCTGGTATGTCGGTTTTGCGCCTGTCGAGAACCCGCAGATTGCTCTCTGTGTGTTTGTCGAACGCGGCGGACACGGCGGCGCCGCAGCAGCTCCGGTAGCCAAAGAAGTCTTCAAAGCTTTCTTCCACAAGTAACCCGTATGCCTTTAATTCTCTCCTACTAACAAATCGCGCAAGAACGGATTGTGTTGGCGTTCGGTTTTAATATCCGTTGACGGACCATGGCCGGGATAGATACGAGTGTCTTCAGGTAATGGAAGCAAGGTCTTTCGAATCGACCCCATAAGTTCATCATAGTCCCCATATAGCAAATCAGTTCGGCCTATGCTACCGGCAAAGAGAGTATCGCCGGTAAATACGATGCCAGGAACTTCCAGGATAATGCCTCCCGGACTATGCCCTGGCGTGCGGCGACTCGCTACTTTAATATAGCCAATAATCAACTCATCGATATCTTCCAGTAAACGATCAGGGTTGGCCTGTTCTGGCACATCGATTCCAAAGTTAGCTGCCTGACGATGTGCAAGTTTCAAAAGGGGAATATCAGATGAATGCATCGCAACTGGCGCGCCAAACTGATTTTTGAACACAATATTCCCCGCCACATGGTCGAAATGTCCATGAGTGTTGATAATCCAGACAAGACGATATTTCCCTTGTTGAACGAAAGCTACCACCGGTTCACATTCGAGGCCAGGGTCAATAACAGCCGCCTCACCTGACGTTTCATCAACCAATACATAAGTATTGTTTTCAAGAGGACCTGTCGTAAAGGCGTATACCTGCATAGTCCACCTACTTCATAAATTTGGCTTCTCAGCACTCTATTTTGCGTTTGCCTTCAAAAGCAAATAATTATATTTCTCATATTATCACACAACATGCCAAATTCCGCCACTGAAAACATTGGATTTTGAATGGGTCTCACTACCGATATTGCTTGCACAGGTACAATAAAGGGGAAGATGTTGAAAATTTTTAATGGTTAATCTTTATCGCTCGGCTAACAATGTCACACAAGTTACCCAAACGCTGATCGCAGTCAATCTGATGATGGCGCTTGTGGTGTTTGTTAATGGTGGGTTCGGTAATCCATTAACCTATATCGCAGCAGGGGCTGATGTGCCTCAGTTAGTTAAGGCCGGTGATTATTGGCGTTGGGTATCCGCAACGTTTATTCATGCCGATTTAGTCCACTTAGCCTTCAATATGTTCGCGCTCTACCAACTCGGCACCCTCATCGAGAAGCTCTATGGTTCATCCAAAATGCTTATCATCTATGTGCTGAGCGGGATTGGAGGGTCGATTATTTCTGATATCTTCATGCACCATGGCTATTCGGTCGGCGCTTCCGGTGCGGTTTTTGGTTTAGTCGGCGCTGCATTAGGGATGGGGCTTCGCCACCGAGACCAACTCAGCCCCGCATTCAAGCAATATCTCGTTAGTGGCCTTGGTCCTCTAGTGATTTTCAACTTCCTAATCGGATTGAATAGTCAAGTTATCAACAACTGGGCACACGGTGGAGGTTTCGTTACCGGCTTTATCTGCGGCTATTTGATCTATCCCGACCTGGCCTATTATCAACCTCGCCGTACCCCTTTTGCCCTTTACGGGACTATCGCTGTTTCTCTTATACTGGTCTACACTACCATTTTCATGTTGCCAAGCGCATTAAAACCGTCCTATGGCTACGCTCACCAACCAATGCGCCAATATGTAGACCCGCATCATCGCTTTACTTTCAAATATCCGAAGATCTGGAATATTAATAACGAAGAAGCAATCGGAATGGTAATGGCAACGACTGAACTCTATGCTAATTTCAGTGTAATTATCATCCCGCTAACACAAGACCTTAATCCAGCCGCCCTTTCAAAGCCTCAAATCGATTCTCTAATAAAGCAAGAAAAACTACTATTATCTGAATTCTATCCAAAAGGCTTAAAGTCAAAAACCTCCATCGGAAAAGATGCAATTTACGTTCAGTTCGAAGCTCGTAATGATGAGAATGCAGCATCGCCAGTTTATTACGGTATAAGCA